>JAZOBP010000023.1:0-17931 GCA_045596065.1 Lawsonibacter sp.
TGGGCGGCACGGGCAGTATAATCCGGCTGCTTTTCGCTGTAAACGATGGTAAAATCCTGAAGTGCCCAGCCGTTCAGCCCCAGCCCCTCCACGGGGATCTCTGCCACGGCACCCTCGGGATCGGGAAGGATTTTTTCTCCCGTCAGCCTCTGCTCCGAGGTCTGAGTCAGCGCCGTTTCAGGTGCCGTCTCCCCGGGCAGAGCAGAAGCGCACCCGCAGGCAAAAAGCATCCAGATCGCCAAAAGCGCCGACAAAATTTTGATCTTCATTTTCAAGTTCGCCTTCTTTCGTAAATTGAGAATCGGTCCTGATCCTTGCTCAACAAACTTTATCATTATATTACCCTACGGTATAACAAAAATCAAGGATTTACACATAATTCCCCGAAAAACGTTCAACGGGCAGAGTTTTTTGAAAAATCTCCCTTTTTTTCTTTACATTCCGTTTTTTTTTTGATATGATAGGTTAAGTCTAAAAGTAAAGAAGGGAACACTATGAAAAAAGAGATCATTCAAAGAGTTCTGGATAAAAAGATCGTAGTCATCGTACGCGGCGTCTACGGTGAAGACTGTCTGAAGCTTGCCGAAGCCCTTTGCGCAGGCGGCATCGAGCTGATGGAGGTCACCTTCGATCAATCCAGCGTGGAAAATCAGAAAAAGACCGTAGATACCATCCGCCTCATCAATGAAGCCTTGCAGGGCAAGGTGGTGATGGGCGCCGGTACCGTTACCACACTCGAGATGCTGGAGGCAGCTTATCGGGCAGGGGCAAAGTTCATCGTGTCCCCCGATATGAATCCCGAGGTCATCGCAAAGACCGCAGAGCTGGGACTGGTTTCCATGCCCGGCGCCATGACCCCCACAGAGATCCTCACCGCTTATCGCGCGGGCGCGGACTTCGTCAAGATCTTCCCCGCCACCAGCCTGGGCGCGGCATACGTGAAGGCGGTTCGCGGACCCCTCAATCAGATCCCCCTTCTGGCAGTGGGCGGCGTCAATGAAAAGAACGTGGGCGATTTTATCAAGGCAGGCGCCGTAGGTGCCGGCGTTGGCGGAAATCTGGTGAACAAGGACTGGATCGCCGCAGGGGAATTTGATAAGATCACCGCTTTGGCACAAGAATTTATTAAAAATGCAAATGCATAAATAGAAGGAGAAGAACCATGAAAAAGATCGTAACGTTCGGTGAAATTATGATGCGTCTGAATCCGGAGGGCTACCGCCGCTTCGTTCAGGCAGACGGCTTTGAAGCAAGCTATGCAGGCGGCGAGGCAAACGTTGCCGTTTCTTTGGCAAACTACGGCTTTGACGCCGCATTCGTTTCCAAGGTACCCGCACACGAGATCGGTCAGTGCGCCGTGAATATGCTTCGCAGATACGGCGTTGATACCTCTATGATGGTACGCGGCGGCGACAGACTGGGTATTTACTTTGTGGAAAAGGGTGCTTCTCAGCGGCCCAGCAAGGTCATCTACGACCGGGCCAACTCCGCACTGGCGGCAGCCCGGGCAGAGGAATTTGACTGGGAGAAGATTTTTGCCGGGGCGCAGTGGTTTCACTGGACGGGCATTACCCCTGCGCTCAGCGAGCAGATGGCACAGGCCTGCATGGACGCCTGCAAGGCGGCCAAGGCCATGGGGCTGACGGTCTCCTGCGATCTGAATTACCGCAACAAGCTGTGGAGCCGGGAGGAGGCGGGCCGGTGCATGGCTCAGCTCATGCCCTATGTGGACGTGTGCATTGCCAACGAGGAGGACTGCAAGGACGTCTTTGGTATCGAGGCGGAGGGGACGGACATCGTAGGCGGCAAGCTGGGCTATGAGGGCTATGTCAGCGTGGCCCGTCAGGTGGCCCAGCGCTTTGGCTGCAAACGGGTGGCCATCACCCTGCGTGGGTCCCTGTCCGCCAACGACAACGACTGGGCGGGCCTTCTCTACACGGCCGAGTCCGACTCCGCCGTGATCTCTCCCACATACCGGGTACATATCGTAGACCGGGTGGGGGGCGGCGACAGCTTTGGCGGCGGTCTTATCTACAGCCTGATTACGGGCAAAAACGATCAGGAGGCCATCAATTTTGCCGTAGCTGCCTCCTGTTTGAAGCACAGCATTGAGCAGGACTTTAATCTGGTGTCCGCTGCCGAGGTGGAAGCACTGGCAAAGGGCAATGGAAACGGTCGCATCCAGAGATAAGACGGAAAGGGGATAGCAGGATGAAGATCACAGCGGTCAATACGTACTTTGTGCGGCCCAGATGGGGCTTTGTGGAGATCGAGACCGACGGCGGCATTGCCGGTTGGGGCGAGGCCGTTCTGGAGGGACATGCCAAGGCGGTGCTGTCCTGTGTGGAGGAGATGCGGGACTACCTCATCGGCAAGGACCCAGCCGACATTGAGGGACTTTGGTCTGTGCTCTACCGGGCAGGCTTTTATCGGGGCGGCGGTGTGCTGATGAGCGCCATCGCCGGCATCGATCAGGCCCTGTGGGATATCAAAGGCAAGGTGTTTGGCGTGCCGGTCTACCAGCTCATGGGGGGCAAGTGCCGGGATCGCATGAAGGTATATTCGTGGATCGGCGGGGATCGGCCCAGTGACGTGGGGGCAGCCGCCAGGGAGAAAATGGACGAGGGCTTCCGGGCCATTAAGATGAATGCCACCGAGGAGCTGCAGATGATCGACTCCTACGATAAGATCGATGCGGTGCTGGAGCGGGTGGCGGCCATCCGTGAAGTCTGCGGCAAATATTTTGGCATTGCCATCGACTTTCACGGTCGGGTGCACAAGCCCATGGCCAAGATCCTGGCCAAAAAGCTGGAGGAGTTTGACCCCATGTTCATTGAGGAGCCGGTCCTGTGTGAGAACATGGAGTGCTTTAAGGAGATCGCCGCAAGCTGCAACATCCCCATCGCCACAGGTGAGCGGCTGTTTTCCAAATATGACTTCAAGCGTCTGCTCACCTGCGGCGGCGTGGACATCATACAGCCCGACCTGTCCCATGCCGGCGGCATCACCGAGGTCAAGAAGATCGCAGCCATGGCGGAGAGCTACGACGTGGCCCTTGCGCCTCACTGCCCCCTCGGCCCCATTGCGTTGGCTGCCTGTCTGAACGTGGACGCCACCAGCTACAATGCGGTCATTCAGGAACAGAGCATGGGCATCCACTACAATGTGGGAGCGAGCGTTTTGGACTATGTGAACAATAAGGACGATTTCGCCTTTGTGGACGGCTATGTGGCACTGCCCCGGCTGGCCGGTCTGGGCGTGGAGGTAAATCGGGAACTGGTCGTGGAGGAGAACAAGACGCCCCACAACTGGAAAAACCCGGTCTGGCAGCATCCGGACGGGTCTGTGGCGGAGTGGTAGGATCGGCTGCGGAACTTGAGCGAAAAAGAGAATTGCGCCGCCTTCCCGATAACGGGAAGGCGGCGCAATAATTATAGCTCAATGGTGTTCTGCTGCCCATGTCGAATTTGGGATGGAGTAAGACCGGTCTCTTTTTTTATAAAAATCCCAAAAGCGGTAGGGCCGCCAAAGCCCAGAAATTCTGCGATCTGGGCCAGAGGGTCGTTGGAGTTGGTCAGACGGTCCACGGCGATGGTCAGACGGCGGGCGGTCATTATTTCGCGGAAGGTCATGCCGTATGTGTCCTGCAGGATACGGCTGAGCTGACGGGTGGAGATATGCAGACGCCGGGCAAGGTCGGCAGCGTTGTTTCGAAGAGAAAATTCATGCTGAAAAAAGGAGTCCATGATCTCTCGCTCCCGGGTGATGGGGGCTTCGGCAGAACGAACATCCGGTGGCGTAACGACGGGCAGGGAGTGGGTCAGATGGGAGAGAAACAGCAGGCAATAGCCACGTATAAGTTCCTGAGTCAGACCGTCCGGCGGCAGAATGTCGGTCAAAGCGTGCAGAGACATCAGGCAGTCAGCCAAAGGACTGTCCGGTGCAACATCCAGAGTAACGAGCTCCTTGCCCCGGCACAGGGAGAACAGGGGATCGAACTCAGACGGTACATGAGAGGAGGAGGGCAGGAACAGCATAGACAGAGTTTGCCGCAGCAGATGGGAGGAAGTGACAGTCAGGCGATGCTCCAGCCGTGGCGGGATGATCAGCAGCTGGCCCGGACGCAGATCAATGGCCTGACCGGGCGTGGATACGGTGCCCTGCCCATCTATAACGTACTGGAACTCCACATGAGAATGGCTGTGGGGCAAAAAAGGCCGAGCCCCCCGGGTATCGGGCCTGCGCCGGTCGTAGGTGGAATTGTGGCTGTGGATCAGCGTGGTTGGAATCCCTCCAAAGCTGAAGGAGAGATCATAACGAAACATAGCAACCGCCCCCGTTCACAGCAAAGTATAGCATGGAAGATCGCACACGTCAATTAAATAAGAATATATCTAAAAAACAAGACACCCATAAGGCAAGTTGGCAAAAAGAAAAGTGGACAGTAAAATGCGGATTTCGATATAATAAAAACACCGAGAACCGTCACTTTTTGATTTAAGCGGTCAACCTTTGCCCATCGGCAAAAAAGCTCTTGTCAAGCCGGTGACATGGTATATAATAATTATTGATATATATAGCCCGCCGCATGCCGTGATTTGTTGTTGAAATCACCAAAGCTGAGCGGGCTTTTATATCCCGGCCCGGGCAGGGCGATCACACAAACGGAGGGAATATTATGAAGACGAGAAAAGCCATGCAAAGTCTGCTTTCTGTGCTGCTTTGCCTGACCATGGTCATGGCATGGCTGCCGGTGCTTCCGGTCGCCGCCGCCCAGAGCGATGCCATGCTCAGCGAGGACTTTGAGTCCTATAAGACGGGCGAGGACAGCTTCTATGAGGCAAATACGGATGATTACATCTACTACAGCAGCTATCACGGCAGCACGTCCGATGCCAGCTATGCTACCTACGGCATTGTGGAGGAGCAGGGCAATCGGTTCCTGCGCCTGAGTGCCTACAATGAGAAGGGCAACTGGTTTGTGACCAAGCACAAGGTCGTTGGCCCCTACACCATGAGTATGGATATCCGTGTTCATACCCCCATGGCAGACAAGGCCACGCCCAGCTTTATCATCAACCCCTTCCAGAACAACACCTTTGGTTCCGGCAAGACTGGCCTGCTCTATTTTGACCCCCTCTACGGCGTGCGTTTTACCGAGGCCATCATTACCGGCAGCAACGTCAACCACTTCATGAAGGACGGCGGCGGCGCCACCTTCAAGCCCGAGTATGACAAGTGGTACACCATGAAGTTCGTGGTGGAGGCGGGCAAGATGACCGTTTCTGTCTGGGACAGGGGCGGCTCTGAGAAGAACGCCAATGTGCTGGTCTGGCAGACCGACCTGCTTACCGCAGACGTGCTGGGCAAGGGCAGCCAGATCCGTGTACAGAATATGCCCCGCAAGGTTGCCGGTGCGGCGACGATTACCGACGTGGACAATCTGACCGTCCTTGGCGGATCTTCCGGTACGACTGCTTCCGGCAGCACCTCCACGCCCACCCAGACCCCCACGACCCAGCCCTCCTCCGGCACCATCGGCAGCGATCTGGGCAAGAACAGCTGGGTGGTCCTGAACGATACCTTTGAGTCCTATCCCATGGGTGAGGATACCTTCTATGATGCCAACAAGACGGCCTACTCTTATCTGTCCAGCTATCACGGCAGTACGGCGGATACCAGCTACGCCACCTACGGCGTCGTCAGCGGTGCCAGCGGCAAGGCGCTGAAGCTGTCTGCCTACAACACCAAGAGCAACTGGTTTTTGACCCGTGTGCCGGTGTCCGGCGCTTATACCCTTACTTTCGATGTGAATATGGTCAGCCCCACGGGCGCCAAGACCCCCAGCCTTGCCTTCAATGTGTTTGAGGGCAACCCCTTTGGTTCGGGCAAGGTGGGTCTGTTCTACATTGATCCCCTGTACGGTGCCCGCTTTACCGACGGTATTTCTACCGGCACCAATACCAACATCTACATGAAGACCGCCGAGGGCGCCACCTTCAAGCCTGCCTACGACAAGTGGTACTCTGTGAAGGCATCGGTCGAGGTGGGCAAGGTCACCTTTAAGATCTGGGCAAAGGGTGACAGCGAAGCTCAGGCCAACGTGCTGGTATGGGAATCCAACCTGCTTACCGCTCAGGTGCTGGAGAAGGCCAGCTCCGTGCGCTTTGTCAACCTGTCTCGCAGTGAGGCGGGTATTGCTACCTCTGCGATGATCGACAATCTGAAGATCGCCAAGCCTTACGACGTTATGGAGGTCCCTGCTGCCGTCTACGGTGTGCCCGGTGAGACGCTGGCCGATGCGGCCACCTTTACCGGCCAGAATCTGGCCAAGCAGGAGCCTGCCCCTGTGTTCAAGTACACTCTGGGCAATGCCAACCTGGGCCGGGTGAACGAGGGTCAGCTTGTTCTTGGCCCCGACGAGGGCGAGACCACCCTGACCATGGAGCTCATGGACGTTATGGGCAACGCCTCCGGGGTCAAGGCCACCACCAAGCTGGTGGTGGGCACCAGCTACGGCATTACCCCCGAGACCAAGCAGCTTAAGATGGCTGAGAGTGCCATCGGCACCACCAAGACCATTGGCTTGACCTATGATGCCGCAGTGAAGAGCACCTATCCCTCTGCCACCACCGTCTGGGCCAGCAGCGACGAGACCGTGGCCAAGGTGGACAACAGCGGCAAGGTCACCTTTACCGGCTTTGGCTCCGCCACCATCACCGTTAAGGTGCAGAACGGCGGTAAGGACACCGAGTTTTTTGCCAACATCACCGTTCAGGTGGGCGAGAAGCCTGTTCGCGTGCTCTTTATCGGCAACTCCTTCAGCCGTGACACCGCCATGTACCTCAGCCATCTGGCCCGTGTGACCGGCTACCGCGTGGAGGCCGCCTACCTGCAGAAGGACTCCGGCACCCTGCGCCACCACGCCCGCAATCTGGCTCAGGGAAAGGCGGAGTACTCCTACTGGAAGTCCAATGCCCTGACCGGCGATATGGTCTGGCAGAGCACGACTACCATTCAGGACGCTCTGGCCGACGGCACCTGGGATGTGGTCAGCCTCCAGCAGAACAGCCTGCAGGCCGGTATGACCCACAGCTACAACAGCGATCTGGAGTACCTCATTGACTACGTTAAGGCGGAGCAGCCCAAGGCTAAGCTGTTCTGGAACATGACCTGGTCCTATGAGAACGGCCTGACCACCGGCACCCACGGCTCCAACTTCGTGACCTACTATGATGGCAATGAGGTCACCATGTACAACGCCATTGTCCGTTCCTTTAACGAGAAGATCTGGGGCGCAAACGCCAAGTACAATGAGTTTGACGGCTGGATCCCCGCCGGCGCAGCCGTTCAGAATCTGCGTGACACCTACGGGCCCGTCACCCGTGACGGATTCCACCTGTCCCTGTCCGTGGGCCGCATGGCAGCTGCCATGGCCGCCCTCAAGGCGATCATTCCTCAGGCCGATCTGTCCAAGATCACCGCTGCCTCTGTGGCCGGTTTCATCGACCTTGACCAGTACGACGAGGGCATCAAGGACGACGACAAGCTCAAGTACGACAACACCGAGGCCAACATGACTCTGGTGCGCAATGCGGTTGCTGCCGCTGCTGCCGACCTGTCCCGCGGCCCTGCTCTGCGCACCCAGCCCAAGGCAGTGCGGGTAGAGGACGAGACCGAGCAGGGCGACATCACCGTGGCACAGGTGTATGCGCCCATGAAGCTGCACTTCCCCGACGTCACGGTACTCAAGGACGGCACTGTGCTGGCTTCCGCTTATGAGAACTTCTATCACTACCCCAACAACACCACCACCAACGACAACTATGCCATCGAGGGCGCCGGCCGTCTGGTGGTCTGGGCCAGCTATGACAACGGCAAGACCTGGAACTACGACAAGCCCCTGCTGGTGGTAGACGAGGACAGTCTGGAAAAGTGGGGCATTGCCCAGACCTCCAACCGCTACGAGCGCCTCAAGGCCAACCCCGGCGAGGACTATCTGGTGCTGGCCGATCCCCGTGACCCCAACTTCGGCCTTGTTTACACCGACATCACCGGCGACGGTGTGGAGGACGAGGTGCTGCTGTTTACCTTCTGGATGCGCAACTACAAGGAGGGCGGCTTCCAGTACTCCATGCATATGATGTGGTCTGTCAACGGCGGCAAGAGCTGGTCGGATCCTCAGGAACTGGAGTACAAGACGATCTCCATCGGCCTCAAGCGCGGTGACATTGCCGCCTTTGCCAACGGTGAGATCCTGGTGCCCGTATACCTGTCCAACCATGCCTACTGCCTGCGCATGAAGTGGAACATGGGCGCAAAGAAGTGGACGCTGGTCAACGAGTCCGAGGTGCCCAACACCGGTGCCGGTGAGTCCAAGACCTTCAACGAGGTCTCCTTCGTGATCCCCGACCCCAACAGCAACACTGCCTTCGTATTCTGCCGTGAGCCCGGCACCGTGCTGCGCTCCGATGACCGGGGCGCTACCTGGACCGAGATCGGCAACGAGCCCGGCCTGATCCATCAGCCCGGCTTTGCCATCGTGGACAAGGACCGTGTCTTTGCCACATGGGCCCGCACGACCAGTCCCCGTACCGTGTACGGCAAGATGTTCTACGTCAACGGCGGCTGGGACGCCACCCCCACCCAGACCGTCTATGCCTCTCCTGTGACCAAGGGCCACGACATGGCCGACCCCTCCTCCAAGCTGCTGGCCAACGGCAAGATCCTGGCCGTCTGCTACGATACCGCCTACCGCTCCATCGTGGGCAGCTGGATCGACCCCAACAGCAGCGAAAATACCGTGGCCGAGCTGAGCAGCAACAGCGGTGAGGTGGTACTGTCCGAGCAGACCTTCTCTGACGGCAAGACCGGTACCGTCAGCTTCAACACCTCCGAGCTGCCTGACAGCTATACCGTTTACACCGAGGCTGCCTTCTCTAACGGCGGTCAGGTGACGGTGAATGTGCCCAAGAGTGCCGCCGCGGTATTCAAGGCAGGCGAGGCCGGCATTGAGGCGGGCAAGACCTATTGCATCCGCGTGGCCGTTGTGGGCAGCTCTGCCTTTACCCGCATTTGGGTCAAGGGCGAGCAAGAGCCTGCCGGCTGGACCGCTGTGAAGGGCACCTCCGGCAACACGGCCCTGACGGTAGTGGCCAAGAATGCCAAGGTGACCGTGGCCCGTATCAGCCAGCGCGTGACCATCTCCCTGCAGGAGAGCCTTGTGGGCAGGGTCAAGGACCCCGACGTCAAGCTCAACTGTCAGATCATGCCCGCCATGAACGGTGCCGTCTGGACCAGCTCCGATCCCGCCGTGGTCACGGTGGATCAGACCGGAACCGTATCCTTCCTGAGCAGAGGTACTGCAACCGTCACGGTGAACATCAACGGAGCTACCGCTTCCTGTCAGGTGACCGTAGAGCCTCAGCCTGCCGAGCTGGGCGGCGAGGGCGAGCGCAAGGTGATTTTTGAGGATAACTTCCAGAGCTACACCGCCGGCACCAATGCCTTCTGGTCTCAGATGGAGGCCAAGGGCTATGTGTCCAACGGCACAGCCGCCGTGGAGGGCAAGAGCACCTACGACATCGTCACCGAAAACGGCAACACCTACCTCAAGCTGGGCTCCTCCGGCGGCAAGGCCACCTGGCACAAGGTGAATACCCCCATCACGGGTGACTACACCGTCCAGTTTGACTTTTACTTCACCAAACCCGGCCCGGCTCAGGACAAGAACACCTCCCCCGGCCAGTACCTGTACATCACCCTGTTCCAGGACTCCGGTGTCCACGGCTTTATCCATCTGGCCCCTGAGGGTATCCGTACCCAGTACATCCCGGAGGGCGAGTCGGGTACCGTTAACTACCCCGAGCACTTCGGCAACGGCGATGTTCGGTACGACCTGAACCAGTGGCATACCATCAAGATCAGCCGTATCAATGGCGGTCTGTATGCCAAGGTGTGGAAGCAGGGCGCCGCTGAGCCCGAGAAGTGGGATCTGATGCTGGCAGACAGCGCTCTGAAGACCACGCCTCAGGCCTACTTCCGTATGCAGTACTACATGTCCGGCTCCAACGTCATGCAGTATGTGGGTATTGACAATCTGGTGATCTGCCAGCAGCAGGGCAAGGGCGCCGCCTTCATGCACGACGTGAAGGGCAGCGACTGGTTCTACGATGCCGTGGACTACGCCATCAAGAACGGTATCATGTCCGGCTATAACGCGACCACCTTCGGTCCCAACGACACCCTGTCCCGTGCCATGGTGGTGCAGGTGCTGTACAACAAGGAAGGTCAGCCCGGCCTCAACGGCGCCAAGCATAACTTCCCCGATGTGCCCGCCGACCAGTGGTTCAACAATGCGGTCACCTGGGGCTCTCAGAAGGGCGTGGTCAGCGGCTTTGGCGACGGCAAGTTCCGTCCCAACGACGCCGTGACGCTGGAGCAGGTGGCGGTCATCCTGCACAACTACTCCGGCAAGCCCGCTGCAGCCGGTGAGCCTGCCGGCGTGGGCAAGTATGACGACTGGGCCAAGGAGGCTCTCAACTGGGCCGTGTCCAAGGGCATTATGAAGGGCGTTCCCTTCACCAATGCCACCGAGAACGCAACCCGTGCCCAGACCGCTCAGATGCTGATGAACTTCCTTGCCAAGTAAGATTTCAAAGCAAACAGCCATCTGCATCACGGATCAACTGGGTCTAATGAGCAAAGCACATAAGACCCAGTAGACCGTGCCCAAACTGCTCAGATGCTGATGAACTTCCTATCTAAATAAACAAAAACAGGCGGGTGCCTGCCTCTTTGAGGCAGGCACCCGCTGAAAACTATCCTTCCTGCAGAAAGTGGTGATCAAAGTGAACAGCCAGCCTCGTTTTCGATGGGACGTGCGTCCCGTGGCCCCAAAGGAAAATGTGGTCCAGGGCCGCACCTGCCGTATAACCGTACTGGAGTCCAGACTAATCTGCTTTCCCTGACGGCAGACCCTTTCCTGGGCAGTCTGCTGTAACACGATGATATATAAGAGCACCGCTGTCGGCAGACAGAACCGGCAGCGGTGCTTTTTTAAAGAAAGAACTGAGCACAGACAAACTACAGGCAGTCAGGATCCGGATCCTGACTGCCTGTAAATTTGTTTTGTTCCGCCCCAAAGTGTACACACAGAACCTATAAGACCCGAGCCTGCCCCGCAGAGACAGGGCAGGCTCGACGGATATGTGCGGTTATTCCGGCCTGTACAGACCGGGATTACTGCGGGGTCAGAGTGTACTGGTCCGCATCTGCGGCCTTGGTCAGGCTGTAGAGGCCCTTGGTGGTGTTGGCAGTGCCGCCGTACAGACAGACGGAGCCGGTGCCTCTGTGGGTCAGTCTGGGTGCGGCGCCGTTGTAGCCCTCAAACTCGCCGCCCTCGATGTTGATCTTTCCGGTCTCGGTGCCGTGGATGTAAAGCACCTCGCCATCGGCCAAAGCCTGGATCTTGCCGCCGTAGATATTGACGGTGGTGCTCACGCAGGACACGCCGCCCACAAGAGTGCCGCCGTACAGGTTGAAGGTGCCGGAGGAGCGGGCCAGAACGGTGCCGGAGGTGACCTGATAATCGGTGCCCTTGACACGGTTGGCCAGAGCCACCTTACCGCTCTGATCGGCAGAGCAGTCGCAGATGGTCAGGTTTGCATCACAGTTGTTATTGAAGCGGAATACCATTTTGCTGGTGCTGGAGAGGGTGTGGCCATTCAGGCACACGGTGATGTCGCCGATGCCGGCGTTGAGCTGGATATAGTTGCTGCCCAGATCCAGATCCTCGGTCAGATAGTACGTGCCGCCGGGAACGGAGGTGCCCATGACGTAGACACCGCCGTAGGGCTGCATACCGGCAATGGCGTTGTTCAGGGACTTCCAGCCGGCGGTATGGGTGTGGCTGTTAATGCCGGAGGGGGAAGAGGGCTGAGAAGCCTGCGTGCCGGTGACAAAGTTCATGAGCATCTGAGCGGTCTGGGCACGGGTGGCGTTCTCGGTGGCGTTGGTAAAGGGAACGCCCTCCATAATGCCCTGAGCCACAGCCCAGCTCAGGGCCTGCTTGGCCCAGTCATCATACTTGCCCACGCCGGTAGGCTCGCCGGAGGCGGCGGGCTTGCCGGAGAAGTTGTGCAGGATCACGGCCACCTGCTCTAGAGTGACAGCGTCGTTGGGGCGGAACTTACCGTCGCCAAAGCCGCTGACTACGCCCTTCTCGGAGCCCCAGGCCACAGCGTTGTTGAACCAGTCGCCGGAGGTCACGTCGGGGAAGCTGTGGCCGGCAGTGACGGCAGGCTTGCCCTCCTTGTTGTAGAGGACCTGCACCACCATGGCACGGGACAGGGTATCGTTGGGGCCGAAGGTGGTGGCATTGTAGCCGCTCATCAGGCCGTTGATCAATGCGTAGTCCACAGCGGTGTGATACCAGGCGTCGTTGGCCACGTCG
Organism: Lawsonibacter sp.; assembly: GCA_045596065.1. Classification (GTDB taxonomy): domain Bacteria; phylum Bacillota; class Clostridia; order Oscillospirales; family Oscillospiraceae; genus Lawsonibacter. The sequence goes on from JAZOBP010000023.1 coordinate 12,455, forward strand.
TTCATGGCCAGAGCGGGGCAGTCGTGGTCGGGTTTCTCCTTGGCGGGGATGCCGTTGTAGCTGAAGTCGTGATACTCCACCACTTCGCTCTTGTCGGCGCCCACCTCGGTGACATAGCCGGCCAGCATGTATACGCCGATGCGGTAATCGCCGGCGGTCAGGCCCTTGAGGACCTTGTTCATCTCTTCGCTGCTGTCATAGCTCCACAGGTAGTTGTACTGACGGGGACGGCCAAAGGCGCTGCCGTTGGAGAGCAGCTCGTCCTCATAGAGCACGGTGCCGTCCTTCTTCTCCAGCGTGACACGCATACGGTCGGCATAGTGGTCCATGGCGGCAGCAACAGTAAAGCCGCTGGTCACATTGCCGCCGTCCTTGGGCATCATCAGGATCTGGAGATCCACAGCCTCCACCTTGCCGGTCTGATACTCCTTGAGGGTCATGGGCACGTAGCCGCCCTCGATCATCTTGGTAAAGGTAATGTCGTCCTCACGGGGAGAGGAGGCGTAGAGGAATTTATATCCGTTTTCCTTGGCATAGGCCTCCACCTGCGCCAGGGTGGGCTGCTTGCTGTCGGTGCCGGTAATGTAGGTGGGCCACACGATCACGTGGTCGCCGGTCTCGCCCTTGAAGTGGAAGCGGGCGGTGGACTGCTCCTCAATGGTAGGCGTGTAGCTCTTGTCCGGGTCGATGGTGCCGTCGGCCTTGTACACGACCACCGGACGGCCGGTGGCCAATATAATATGAGTGCCGCTGCTGATGAAGATATCGGCCTTTTGCATCTCGGCGTAGGCCTTGTACACATCCTGAGGGTCATTGTAGGGAAGGACGTCCAGTTCGGTAAATGTGGGATTCGTGCTGCTGGTCTTCAGGTTGCCCATCATCTGCAGGGAATTGTCGAAAAGGGTCTGCCAGAGGATCCAGCTGTGAGAGCGGGACACGACAGAATATGTGTCGTAGGCAAAGCTGTGGCAGTCCATGCCGCTGACATCTGCGCCTTCCTTGGCACCGATGTAGTTGCCGTCGTCGTCGATCCACTCACGCCAGACCTCGTAGCCGGACTTCACAGACCGGGCATACATGGGGCCACGGTAGAGGATGCCCGCCCCATAGAAACAGTTTTGATTGTAGGCAACAATATCCTTGTCCGTCTTCCACTCCTTGTGGGCGATGGCCTGGGCACGGGCAATGACAATGTCACGCATCTTCTGTTCGCCGATGTCCACCATGTCATTGCGCTCGTTGGGCACAGCGGCGTTAAACTCGGCGGCGGTGGCGTAGCCGTTGATGGTCAGCTCAGAGATGCCGAAGTAGGAGGCGGACCAGGCGTAATAGTGATCGCCGTGGGGAAGGAGGCGGATGTTGCGGATGGTATCGCCGGACTTCAGACCGTCAATGGTCATCAGGTCCTCGGTCTCGATGCGGATGAGATAGGTGGTCAGCTTGTCCGACACCGTCTCTCTGCCGATGAGCTCCCAGCTGCGGATGCCCACGGAGCCGTCCAGCCATTCGTTGCCGTTCTTGGACACCTGGAGCTTCATCGTATCCAGAGCGACCACGTTGGTGTCCACCCGGCCTTCGGTATGGGTGGTGGCGGCGAACACGAAAGACACGTTAACGGCTTCCTTGCCGGTGGTGTTGGCATTGACACCGTTGGTAAAGTGCAGGTCAAGACCTTCCGTGGCCACGTATTCGTTCTGACCGCTGTATCCCTTGGCCGGGATGGCAGGCAGGCCGTAGAGGGTGCCGTCGGTGTGCTTGAACCAGCTGGCACCAATGAAGTAAGCGTTGGCAAAGCCCTTGCCCTGAGCCGTGGTCACGTCCAGCTCCTTGACGTAGTGGGTATTGCTCTTGGTGGTGGCAGTGGCATCATAGGTAGTGAGGTTATCGGTGATGGCCGCCTTATTCTCGGCAACGGCGGCGGAAGCAGTCCATGTAAACAGAGCCTGAGCTCCGCTGTTGGCTGCCGCTGTTCCCGCAGGTACCAGAGACAGGAGCAGGGCCAGGACCAGGCCCCAGTGGAGGAATCGTTTCTTCATGGTGATGTGTCTCCTTTCGCTTGATGAACTTAAATGTGCGGTTCGGACCCATCCACAGGGACGGGTCCTGCTCGGCGCGGAACACCCGGCTGGGTGCCGGTAAAGAGCAGGTCATATCCACAAGGCAGCGGTCGCCACCGTCAACGGTTTTTGCCCGGCACAGCCTTGCAGTCTATCCTCATTATAACGGGATTAATCTGTAGTTACTACTAAATATTTGGGTATCTTCAGCAAAAATAACAGAATTATTGCATTGTCTTCTGCAATATGATAAAATAACGCAGACGAAAGGGGCGATTTGTGATGAAACACGCTCTTGCAGACCTGCATATCAAGCACTCTACCACACAAAATGCCTGGAATATGACGTCCATGGTCGTCGATGACAATTACGAGCTGTACTATCTCATTTCCGGCCATCTACACTACCTCATTGGCTCCAGTCTATACGACGTAACGCCGGGCGATCTGGTGGTCGTTTCTCCCAATCAACTCCGCCGCTCTACGGCCCTTCGGGCGGCAGTTCAGGACCGGTATATATGCAAATTTTCCGATGACACGCTCAGGCCGTTTGTCTCTACGCTGGGGCGGGAGGCCTTTGATGAATTTTGGAGGAGCGGCTGCATCCATCTGCCTTCTCAGGTCAGCCAGCGTGTGTTCAGCGACCTGAAGCAGCTGGACAAAGAAGTAAGGCAGCCCGGACAACATTCCGTTGCGCTCTGTCTGCACCTGATAGAGGACATTGTCCTTTCTGCACTGCTCCACGGCACACCCAAAGCACCTGTGCGCGGTGAGATCGCAGACAAGGTGCAGGCGCTGGCAGGCTTTATTGCCGGCAATTACGCCAAGCCCATTACCCTGCATGACGCCGCCGTCATGGCCTGTATGGAGGACACCCACTTTTCAAAGCGGTTCAAGGCCCTTATGGGGGTCGGTTTTTTGGAGTATCTGACCCAAACCAGACTGCAGGCCGCCAGCCAGCTGCTGGTGGATACCCGGCTTTCCATGAGTGAAGTGGCAGAAGCGTGCGGTTTTTCCAGTGCAAACTACTTCGGAGATGTGTTCCGCCGCTGGAAGGGCATGTCTCCCACCTGCTACCGACAGACGAGGGGCAAATGAGGCCCTGCCATACCGGGAGCGGACGGTGGTCAGAGGGGATTCGTTACAGAATGTTTACTTGTCTTTTTTCGGTGCCTTCGTTATACTGGTACAAGAAAACAACAGGAGGAATTATATGCCATGGACAAAGGAAAGGATCGGGCCAGAGCCAAGGAACTGTTTCGTCAGATGACCCCCAAGGAGAAGGCGGAACACATCGCCACCTACTACAGCTGGCATATCATCGGGGTGATCGCCGGTGTTTTGGCGGTTATTCTGATCATCAACGCCGTCAGCAGCAACCGCCAGCGCAAGGATCATCTGTTTCTGTCCGTTCAGCAGGAGTATTCCGTGGCTCTCCGGCCCATTCTGGACCATGTCACCGAGACGGGCGGCTGGGACGAGGACATCAACTACGCCGAGGTGGTCAGCGTCCGGGATACCTCCGGTGACGGCATGAATCAGGTGGTGGTGCAGCTGACTGCCAACGAGATGGATGTATTTATCTGTGACCGGCACAATAAGGCCTTTGTGGAGGAGGACCCGGAGGCGGTATATGCGGCTTACGAGCTGGAGGACACGGTTTTGGGCCAGTACGCCCAGACGGACACCAAGCTGTATGTGCTTTTCCTTACCGGTCCCAGGCAGGAAAAGACCCAACGCTTTGAGCGGCTGCTGCTGGGAGCGGCCTGAGGGGATTTTTGTTCCGAAAAAACAGAAATTTCCTTGACAATAGCAGCAGAGTATACTAAAATTGATACGGTTAGCCTGTAGTGGTCTGTCCGCTGCAGGGATTCGCTCTCCTTCGGGTGGGCGACCTCATATTCAGGCCCCGTATTTCTACTCCATTACCATAGGGATGCGGCGCTGTAAATTAAAGGAGGAATTCCGCCTGACCGGCGGTGCGGCAGTGTGGAGACCTGTCGTAATGTACCAGGGGTTTCGCTCCCCGGGTATGAGGGGATCGCTGCGGAGGCAGGATCCTTGCGGTCAAGAAATTATGGCAACTGTTACCCTGAAGAAGCTGAAGAAAGTCTACGAAGGCGGTTTTGAGGCTGTCCATGCATTTGATCTGGACATCGCCGACAAGGAGTTTATCGTTCTGGTCGGTCCTTCCGGCTGCGGTAAGTCCACCACCCTGCGTATGATCGCCGGTCTGGAGGAGATCTCCGACGGTGAGCTGTACATCGGCGACAAGGTCGTCAACGATGTGGAGCCCAAGGACCGCGACATCGCCATGGTGTTCCAGAGCTACGCTCTGTACCCCCACATGACCGTCTATGAGAACATGGCCTTCGCTCTGAAGCTGCGCAAGCTGCCCAAGAAGGAGATCGACGCCAAGGTCAAGGAGGCTGCCCGCATCCTGGAGATTACTGAGCTGCTGGATCGTAAGCCCAAGGCTCTGTCCGGCGGTCAGCGTCAGCGTGTGGCCATCGGCCGTGCTATCGTGCGTGAGCCTCAGGTCTTCCTGATGGACGAGCCTCTGTCCAACCTGGACGCCAAGCTGCGTAACGCCATGCGTGCTGAGATCATCAAGCTGCGTCAGCGCATCGACACCACCTTCATCTACGTGACTCACGACCAGACCGAGGCTATGACCCTGGGCGATCGTATCGTCATCATGAAGGACGGCTGGGTCATGCAGATCGGTACTCCCCAGCAGGTGTTCGATCACCCCGCCAACCTGTTCGTGGCAGGCTTCATCGGCGCTCCTCAGATGAATATGTTCGACGCTCAGCTGGTTAAGTCCGCTGAGGGCTACAACGTCGAGGTCGGTGGCGCTGTTATCCCCGTCACTGCCGAGGCCGCTGCCAAGCTGACCGAGAAGGGCGTGTCCAATCAGGCCATCAAGCTGGGCATCCGTCCTGAGCACATCCAGCTCAAGGAAGAGGGCGCCGACGTGTTCCGCGGCACCGTGGACGTGTCCGAGATGATGGGCTCCGAGATCCACCTGCACGTCAGCGCTGCCGGCAAGGACATCATCCTGCGCATCCAGACCGCTGATCTGGAGAAGGAGCATCGCGCCGGCTATGCCTTTGGCTCTCAGCTGGGCTTCACCTTCCGCAACGACCTGATCCACATGTTCGATCCCGAGACCGAGAAGAACCTGCTGGTCTGATACGGAAGAACATAAAAAACGATGAGGAACCGCAAAATTTGCGGTTCCTCGTTTTTGCATTTTACTGCTGCTTGGCGTCCGTTCTTATTCTCCGGAAGCACGCTCCCCGGTGAGGGTCTGCTGCACGATGCTTTCCATCATGTCATAGCTTAGAGAACTCATCACATAACCGAAGAGATTCCCCTCCCGGTCGATCATAAAGGTGGTGGGGAAGGCCTGGATGC
>JAZOBP010000024.1:0-15891 GCA_045596065.1 Lawsonibacter sp.
AAACGCATTGTGCCGGGTCCGGTGAGACGCCGGGCCATACTCTGTGCGGCAGGTATGGCGGGGGGGTTTGTGTGGACATGGAGCTATGTCCTTATCTTTTTCACCTCTGCCCGTAACCTTGATGACCGTACGGTGACGGTATCCGGTACCGTGATCGACTGGCCGGAGGAGTCGGAATACAACATTCAGGGGAAGGTGGAGCTGCACATTGAGGATGGTGCCGACATTACGGCGCTTCTGCGGATGGATAAGGAGTATCTTACTGTGCAGCCTGGTGACCGGATCCGCACCATCGCCCACTGTTCTCTTGCGTCAAAATCAGTGCGTGGAGAGGCGATAACCTACTACACCTCCGATGGCATTCTTCTGACGGCAAAGACATACGGAGATGTAGAGGTGGAGCGTCCGGAGCGTCTTCCACTTGCTGCGGTGGGGCCGATGATGAGCCGGGCGTTGAATCAAGGCATCCGGCGGATCCTTCCTGCAGATACGCATGGACTGCTTTGTGCGCTGATCACGGGTGATAAATCCGGATTGGGGGATTCCTTTCAGTCTGACCTTCAGCGGACGGGCTTATCTCATATGGTGGTCGTTTCGGGTATGCATCTGGCTTATATCAGCAGCTTCGTTGTATATCTGCTGGGCAGCGGACGAAAACGCACAGCCGCAGTGACCATCCCTCTTGTGCTTTTGGTGTCTGCCATGGCCGGTTTTACACCCTCTGTGGTCCGGGCCTCTGTCATGATGATCCTGCTGCAGATCGCACCTTTGTTTAACCGACAGGGAGACAGTGCAACGTCGCTTTCTCTTGCTATGCTTCTTCTGCTGCTGCAAAACCCATACTGTGCGGCAAGTATCAGCCTGCTGTTATCCTTTGGCGCAGTAAGTGGGATCCTGCTGTTTGCAGCGCCTATCCGCCGCAAGATCATGTCTTATCTGAATATCGATCTGGCAGACAGTGCGGTCAAGAGGCTGTGGAATTTTCTTGCACGGGTGGCGGCCGGTGTGATCTCTGTCTCGGTGGGAGCAATGGCGTTCACCGTACCGGTGTCGGTGGTTACCTTTGGCAAGATTTCGCTTATCTCGCCCATTTCAAATCTGCTGTGCTTCTGGGCTGTGTCCGGAGCCTATCTGTGCGGCATGATCGCTGCAGGCATCGGCCTGCTTTGGCCGTGGCTGGGTGAGATCATCGGTATGGTCGCCGCACCCTTTGCACGTTATTTGATCTTTGTGATCCAAAGGCTTTCCGATATGTCCTTTGCCGCAATGACCATGACGGGGTTCTACTGCGTCGTGTGGCTTGTGCTTGTCTATGGACTGTTAGGCCTTGCAATATTTGTGCCGGGGAAGAAGCAATGGAGTATCCCTGCCGTCTGCTGTATTGTAATGCTGATCCTTGCGGTCATATTTACCGGAGTGGAATTTCGTGCCGGTGAACTGACCACCCGGGTCCTTGATGTGGGACAGGGGCAGAGCGTTCTGCTGTATTGTAAGGATGAGTATGCGCTGGTAGACTGCGGCGGCAATGACTATGTCAATGCCGGAGACACCGCCGCCGATCAACTGGAGTCCATGGGCCGAAACCGCCTGGATATGCTGGTCATCAGCCACTATCATGACGACCATGCCAACGGGGTGCCGCAGCTTTTGAAGCGTATAGAGGTGGAACGCATCTATCTGCCCGATGTACCTGACGATACCGGACTGCGGGGCGAGATCGAGGCCTGTGCCAGAGACAGCGGAACGACGCTGATCTATGTTACACAGCAAACCTCGGTGCCTTTTGGTAAAAAAGGCCAGCTTACGCTCTATCCGCCCTTTGGCAAGCAAGATGCCAATGAACTGGGGCTTACAGTGCTGTGTTCGGTACAGGGCTATGACGTGCTTATGACCGGTGACATGGGTGAGGATATGGAGCGGCTGCTTGCAGAGCAGGTCGAGCTGCCCGATGTGGAGCTGATGGTCGCCGGACATCACGGCTCAAAGTACTCCAGCTCTCGGCAGCTTCTGGACTGTGTCAAGCCGGATGCGGTCGTGTTTTCTGTGGGTATCAATAATTCTTACGGACATCCGGCACCTGAGGTGCTCCAACGGTTTGATGCCGTAGGGGCGAAGATCTACCGCACCGATCTCATGGGTGCGGTTACGGTGACCAGTCATACAAATTAGCAAGGAGTGGTCTTTGTGGCATACAAAGAAAAAGTGGTTGACGATACCGCTTACAAAAAATTAAAAAAAGACCTTGCAGAAGAAAAGCTGGGCAATCTCTATATTCTTCACGGTGAGGAGACCTACCTTCGGGACTTCTACCTCAATCGCATGAAGGAGCAGCTGGTGGGCGGCGGTATGGCTGAGTTTAACCTGCACACCATTTCGGACAAGGAATTTACTCCGGCTGTGCTGGAGCAAACGGTAGATATGCTGCCCATGATGAGCCAGCGCACCATGATCCTGATCCATGATTATGATCTGTTCCGGGCAGGGGAGAAGGACCGCCAGCAGCTGACGGAGCTGTTCGGTCAGCTGCCGGACTACTGCTGTGTTGTCTTTGTCTATGACTTGATCGCATACAAGGCAGATGCCCGCACCAAGCTTGCTGCAGCCATCAGGGAGCACGGCTGTGTGGTGGAGTTTGCAAGGCAGGAGCAGGGCGATCTTGTGGACTGGGTGCACCGTCGGTTTCGGGCGTTGGGCAAGGACATCGACTGCGAGCAGGCCCGGTACCTCATTTTTCAGTGCGGCGACCTGATGAACGGCCTGATCGGTGAAATTGAAAAAATCGGGGCCTATGCCAAGGGCCAGCACATCACCAGACAGGACATAGATGCCGTCGCCACCCCCCAGCTGGATGCGGTGGCATTTCAAATGGCAAATGCCATTGGCGAGGGCGACTTTGACGCCGCTGCCTCAGTTTTGGGAGAACTGCTGCAGATGCAGGAGCCTGCCATCCGGATCGTAGCCTCTCTGGGCAAGCAGGTGCGGCAGCTCTATTCGGCCCGTCTGGCCATGGAAGGCAGGCAGACGGCGGGAGATCTTGTAAGTATGTGGGGGATTTCCTCCTATGCTGCCCGCCGGCTTATGGACAGTGCCAGACGCTTTTCGCTGGCCTGGTGCCGCAAGGCGGTCATTTGCTGTGCCAAGACGGATTATGCCCTGAAATCCGGCGGCGGCAGCGAGCGTGAGCTGCTTTGCACTCTGCTTCTGGATCTGTCCACATCGGAAAAGAAATAAAAGGGGAGGTTCTATGCTGCGCATCCGTGAGGCTATCGTTGTTGAGGGCCGCTATGACAAAAACACTCTGTCACAGCTGGTGGATACCCTCGTTGTTGAGACGGCCGGCTTTGGTATTTTCCGCAACAAAGAGCAAATGGAGCTGCTGCGCCGGGTGGCTAAGGCCAGAGGGCTGATCGTCATGACCGATCCGGACGGGGCCGGCTTTGTCATCCGCAACCGTATCAAAGGTGCCATAGAGTCCCGTTACCTGAAGCACGCCTATGTGCCGGATATTTTTGGTAAGGAGCGGCGCAAGACGCAGCCCGGCAAGGAGGGCAAGCTGGGGGTAGAGGGTATGAGCTCTCAAGTGCTGGAGCAGGCCCTTCGCATGGCCGGTGCCACCATTTTGGAAGAGAATGACCAAAGGGGGGACTACGTTAAGCTGACCAAGGCGGACCTTGCAGCTATGGGCCTTGCCGGCGGGCCGGAAAGCGCCGTCCGACGCAAAAGGCTCCTGTCCCGCCTGCGGCTGCCGGAGCATATGTCGGCCAATGCGCTGCTCCAGACCCTTAACAGCTGCGTGACCGCAGCTGAATTGGAGCAGGCATTAAAAGAAAAATAAAAAAACTCCGTGTCCAATGGACACGGAGTTTTAATTTGCCTTATTCGATCACACAGCGCGGGTGACCTTACCGGAACGGAGGCATCTGGTGCAGACGTACACATGAGTGGGAGCGCCATTCACGATCGCCTTGACACGCTTCACGTTGGGCTTCCAGGGACGGTTGGAGCGGCGGTGAGAGTGGGACACCTGAATGCCGAACACCATGCCCTTGTCGCAGAATTCACATTTGGCCATTTCGCTTACCTCCTCGCTTCGAAGTACACTCAAATCATGGAGCATCGACAGATATAATAACAGATTGTTTGTCAAATTGCAAGGGCTTTTTTGAATTTTTTCGCTGTGGCTGAGGCTTTTTTTAAAGCTGCTCGTCCAGCCAGATGGGGTTGGACAGACCGACAAGAAATCCATCGCTTTCGTTGGTCACCTCGACCCGGTAATACATACGTTTTTCCACCGGGATCACAAGGCTTTGCGCCTGCTTGCCGTCAAATTCGCAGGCGTAGGCAAGGCCCTTGTCGGTGTAGACCTTGAGGCAGTATACAGTATCCTCCAGCATGGTGGGGGTGTAGTAGTCGTCCAGCTCGATGGCCAGATACAGACCGTCACGGTAGGGCAGGTGAGAACCCATGCGGGCGCCGCTGATGGCCATCTTGATGCCGATGCTGCCGGCGGCACAGTCACCCTCACGCACCTCACGCAGAATGGCAGCACCCTTGGGCTCACGGGCGTATACGGTGGTCAGGGAGCGATTCTTCACCTCGGCGTGGGAGTCGCTCATGCCGTGGGTGTGTACCCGCTTGCCCAGCTTAAGAAGGCTCTCCCACAGATTGCGGTTCTGCACCGTGTCAAAGGAATTGGCGTGCCCCACAAAGGTCTCAAGAGGCATATACTCGCCAAAATAGTAGTGCATGGGGTCGTCCGAGGCCATAAGCTGCTTGGGGTGGGCGTGTACCACCAGACCGCCCATGCTGTAGATAAAGCGGGACAACTCTGCCATGCGCTCCGGAGTCAGGCTGGGGTAGCCGTTGTGACCGTCGGGTCCGCCGGTGAATTTATATTCCGGAAATGCCTCCATAACCCGGAAGTAGTCCGAGGGATGTTGGAAAAGCATACAGTAGTCCATCTTGCGCGAGCGCATGGGACGGGATTCGTCATCGAGCATCATACCGGGCTCGGTGCCGCAGATGAGCATATCATCCCACTCAGGCAGCAGGCAGTGGCGGATCTGTCTGTGATCCACAATGGCGGCAAAGTCAAGGCCGAGTGCCTTGAGCCCTTTGACATAGTCGGCCAGAGGCGTTTTGCCGTCGCTGGTGCCGCCGGAATTGCTGTGGCAGTGCATATCGCCGTGGAGGGCCTTGCGGCCCGAATACATGGCCCGCAACTGGCAAAGAGCCTTCTGCGCAGCCTCCTCGTCGGTGCAGGGGGTGTGAGGATCGTCCAGTCGGGCGTCCTCCCACACGGCCTGGCCGATTTGGGCGGGGGCCTGTGTGCGGCGGGGGGGCTTGTATTCGGAAAGGGTTTTCGGCCCCTCAAGGGTGATGTTCTCAAGTGCTACCGGGGCATTCTTGTCCCCGTCCAGCAGGATAGCAAGGTCGGAGGGCTCGTCGGAGAGAAAACGGGTGTTGCGGATATTGAGCCGGCAGCTGTCGTTGGGGAGATTGACGTAAAGAATGGGGGTGTCCGTATCGCCCACATTGGAGAAGGTGCACGCATCAAGGGTGATGGTGACATCCTTGGCCATGTCGGGGAGCATCACATTGACCCCACGGGGACCGGGACAGTTGGCAAGTGTGACCTGATGCAGGGTGATTTGGGCTGGTGTTTGTGCAGGGGTGTTCATGTCCTCCCGGCCGTAGCCGGTCAGACCGAAGAATTCCTTGGTGTCGGCGTAATAGACACGCTCCACGGTCAGCTCGGTGGCACAGGTGTTGATAAACCGGCCCCGTCCCTCCATGGAATCAAAGCCCACACAGCGGCAGTCGTGCACGGCCACGCTGCGGGTGCTTTCGGGATCGGTCATAGGCTCAGTACCGACTACGTTGTCATGGTGGGCGCCGCCGATGATGCAGTTGCACACCTCTATGCGCAGGTCTTTGCCGGCGGTGCGCTTGTCGTTGACCCGGTATCCGTCCAAAGTCAGGCCGTCAAGGACGAGATCACCCTCGGCGCCCTCCATCAGACCAAGGCAGCCGAAATAGAGGGAGCCGCACAGCACGGACTCCTCGCCGCTGCGCTGGGGGTTGGGTTTTGCGATGTCCTGAGGGTCGTTGGGGCTGATGCCCATAGCCTCGCCCAAGATCGTGATGCCGCGGCTGAGCCGGATGGGCAGATACTCCCGGCCTCTGGGGCACTCGTGGACACCGGCGGGGACGATGGCCACAGGGGTATCAAAGGTCCTGCCGCAGAAGGGGGCATCGGGCACCTCGGCTGCTGCCTGAGACATGACATCCATCATACCGAAGGCGTTGGTGCCTACCGTCGCTGTGTAGGTCTCACCACGGAAGGTCACCTCAACGGCCTGACCCTGCTCCATCTCCTTAAAACGGATATCCACTGCATATACACCACGGGGCAGGGGGCGGGAATTTATGTTCGACATATGTACTCAGTCCTTTCTTGAAACTGACAACTTACTTGTTTTTCGGGGGAAGGGCAGTGCGGTCAGAGTTCCCAGCACCATCAGTCCAAACCATACAAGGATCAGTGGGCCCCAGCCGATGTCGGCAACGGCGTTGGAGAACAGGGAGGAGGATATGGCTGCGGCAATGTAGCTTGCAAAGTCCAAAAAGCCCGTTGCACCGGACACTGCGCCGGTATCCCGGAGACTGGGGCAGTAGATGGACCACAGCAGGTTGGAGGCACAGTTAGACGTGGTGATGGCAACCACCATGCATATAATACAGACCAAAGGCCAGTCCAGCAGCCAGACCAGTAAAAATGCCACAGCAGAGATGATGAAAGACAGCAGCAAGGCTCGATTAATATTGCGGTGAAGCCGCTCATAGGCGAAGATAGCCAGAAAGGCGGAAGTGGAGATAAACAGGGTAGATACGGTGTAGATCAGTGCCGATTTCTCCGGTGAGAAGCCGAGGTACTGAGAGATAAAGGTGGGCAGCCAAAAGACCACGGTGGTGCGGACTACGCCTGTGAGCATAGCCACAAGGGTAAAGCGGACAATGCGATGCTCCAACAACGCCCGGATGCTGCCGCCCTGTTCCTGCCTGGGTGCGTACTGCCCGTATTGAATGATACCCTTGCGCTCCATAGAGGAGAATACCAAAAGGCACATAACGCCCATGAGGATCAAGAAAACGCTGCTTGCACCAAATACCCCTTGCCAAACCAGCGCTGCGGCCAGCAGACCGGCAGCGGGGGAACCGAGGAAGGAGGCGAAGGTGTAGCCCAAGCTGCACCGGGGGGCGTAGATGGGGTCGGTGTTTTCGGCCACGACCTTGGTCATGGGGGCATAGATCATGGCAAGGGCAAAGCCGGTCAAAGCATAGATGACCGTGCTGACGAGGTGATTGTCGGCGAAGAGGGCAAACAGGGCGTTGGTCACGCCGGCAAAGATAAGACCCAGACTGATCATGTACTTTGCCTTGACCTTGTCACCGATAATCCCGTTGATCAGCTGACCCACGGCGTAGGTGATGAAATAGATGGAGGACAGCGTGCCGATCTGCGCCTCGGTAAACACGCCCTCTTCGATCATCTGGGGGGACACAGAGCCGAGGATGTTGCGGGCTACATAGACCGCCAGATATGCGGTAGAACACAGTAAGCCGATTTTCAAGGCCTTATTTGCCTCGCCGGATAATTTTAACATATGTATTCAAGCCTTTCAATCCATGATGCTGTGGGAGAGATTAAACTTACGAAGCCGATCACGATTGGCCGGGTCATCCTGCAAAACGCTGTGCAGATAGGAGGTCAGGGAGTCCGTCACAAACAGCTGGGCCATACGGATCCGGCTGTCCTTGTCCTTGGCATCGGTATCCAATGCAGCAGACAGCAGTACCTCGTCGGAGATCTTGGCAAGGGGCGAAAAGGGGTTGGTGGTCAGGGAGACGATGGGCGCATGGTTTTCCCGGGCGATCTGCACCGCATCTACGATCTCGGCGGTGCGGCCGGAGGAGGAAATGGCGATGACCAGTGAGTTTTCGTCCATGGTGGAGGCGGACACAGCACACATAAAGGTGTCCTCCACATAGTTTGCCGGGATCCCCAGCCGGATCAGCTGAAAGCAAAGATCCCGGGCGGTGATGCCGGAGTAGTAGACCCCATAGATATCGATCTTGCGTGCCTTTATAATATGCTGCACCACACGGGACAGGGTCTCCTCGCTGTTGAGCTGAATGGTGGCGGCAAAGGAGCTGTCCGCAAGGGACATCACCCGCTGCATGGAGGTCTTGACGTCCTGCGTGGGCAATTGAGGCAGGGGAGCGGGGGTGTGCTGAGCAAGGCACCCGGCTACCTGCAGTTTTAAAGCAGAAAACCCAACGGAAAAGAACTTTTCGGCAAAGTTGTTGATACTGCCCTGTGAAACCTGAGCCAGCCGGGACAGAGCAGCCATGGTAAGACCGATAAACTCCTGAGGCTGAGACAGAATAACGTCCGCAATGCGCCGCTCCGTCTTGGTCATGTAGCTGTATGAGGCACGCAGAGTGGAAAAAACATTATTTGACATAAAACCACCTTGAAAATGAGTAAAACTCAAAATAATATATTTGCGAAATGAGTATAGCGGATGAAAACAAAAGGGTCAAGGGGAACATGGGGATTTGAGGGGAAATTTCTTGCATCTGCAAGGGAAATAGGCTATACTGATAAAAACAGAAGGGGGCGATGATTGTGGCACATGAGGGTTACACAGTAAAGCTCAAGGACATCATTGAACAATTCCATCTGGAGATTCTCCGGGGAGGCAAGGACTACGGGGAGTACATCCTGCGCACGGCGGATATCAACCGACCCGGTCTGCCTCTTACGGGCTTTTTTGATTACTTCGACGAGCAGCGCCTGCTGGTCATCGGTCTGGTGGAGACCACCTACCTGGCCGGTCTGACCAGTGAGCAGCGTCGGGCCAGCTTTGATCGGCTGCTTTCCTACCCGGTGCCCGGCCTGATCATCACCCGTGGCATCGAGCCCTTTGCCGAGTGCATGGAGATGGCAGAGAAGTATGACCGCACCATTCTGCGTACGCAGGAGCATACCTCCGTGTTTACCAGCTCTCTTATTGGCAGTCTACGTCTGCATATGGCGCCTCGTGTGACCCAGTCCGGCGTTATGCTGGAGGTATACGGCGAGGGCGTGCTCATTCAGGGCGAGTCCGGCGTGGGCAAGAGTGAGGTGGCCATTGAGCTGATCAAGCGCGGACACCGCATCATTGCCGACGATGCGGTGGACATCATCAAAAACAACTCCGGGCAGCTGGTGGCATCCTCTCCCGAACTGATTCGTCACTATATGGAGCTGCGTGGCATTGGCGTTATCGATGTGCGCCGTCTGTTCGGTATGGGTGCAATCAAGGACGCGCAGGAGATCGACCTTGTGGTCAATCTTGAGCCGTGGAAGGAAGGCAAGGTCTATGACCGGCTGGGGATGGATTCCGCCTATGTGGAGATTTTGGACACTCCCATCCCGTCCCTGACCATCCCGGTCAAGCCGGGTCGAAATCTTGCCAGTATTCTTGAGGTTGCGGCCATGAACAACCGCAACCGTAAGATGGGCCACAACGCCGCACTGGAACTCAGTCAGCGCATGGACGATCATTTCCAGCAGTCGGAAAACTAAATCAGATCCTGCCGGCGCACTGCATTGGACAGTGCGCCGGTTTTTTTGCAAAACAGTATTCTAATCGTCCGCAAAATTTGTTATAATGTACTGGATTATATGTTGGAGTATTATGCCCATCCGGCATTGAGTGAGGGATCTTGCATGGAACAGCTTATGGCACTGAAGGAACAACTCAACTGTCTTTGCCCCGACCTGGAACTGCGGCAGCAGGAGCCTTTGGCAAGGCACACCTCCTTCCGTATCGGAGGCCCCTGCGCACTTATGGCCTTACCCACTACTACAGAGCAGGCTGTTCTGGCGGTACGCACTGCGAATGCATTGGGTATTTTGCCCTTTATTATGGGAAACGGCTCCAACCTCCTTGTGTCCGATGAGGGCGCAAAGCGATTTATCATCAAGACATCCCAACTGCGTGAGATCCGCCGCTCCGGCAACAGACTGACCGCCCAGAGCGGAGTGAGCCTTGCCCGCCTTGCGGTGTGTGCACGGGATGAGGGGCTCACCGGCTTGGAGTTTGCCCACGGCATCCCCGGCACCCTTGGCGGCGCTGTGACCATGAATGCAGGCGCCTATGGGGGCGAGATGGCTCAGGTGGTCCGCCGGGTCACCTATCTGACCCAATGGGGCGAGGTGGAGGAGACGACTGAGTTTGACTTTGCCTACCGGCACAGCGCTTTTGACGATGGCAGGCGCATGATTTTGGAGGTAGAGCTTGCGCTTGAACCGGGCGATCCGGTGCAGATCGGGGCACGCATGGATGAGCTTGCAGACCAACGACAGAGCAAGCAGCCGCTGGAGTACCCCAGTGCCGGCAGTATGTTTAAGCGTCCGGCGGGGTATTTTGCCGCCGCTCTCATTGATCAGTGTGGGCTCAAGGGGCTGCGTGTGGGCGGTGCAGAAGTGTCTCAGAAGCACGCAGGCTTCGTGGTCAACCGCGGCGGAGCCACCTGTGGGGATGTGCTTGAGTTGGTAAATCAGGTCAGGGCCCGTGTTCTTGAAGCTACCGGTGTGGAACTGGAAATGGAAGTTAAAATTCTTGCGTGATGGAGATCGGTCCAAGACAGACAAAGGATGAGACAGATGGAATTTGTAATCATAACCGGCATGTCCGGTGCCGGAAAGAGTCAGGCTGCCTCCTTTATGGAGGACATGGGTTTTTTCTGCGTAGATAACCTGCCCGTACCCCTTATTGGCAAATTTGCCGAGCTTGGCATGGGCAGCACAGGGGAGTATGATCGGGTGGTGCTGGTGACCGATGTGCGTGCCGGCGCTGCCTTTGAAGGCCTGTTCCGGGCCCTTGATGAGCTGGACGCTACCCAGTGTCCCTATAGCATCCTCTTTGTGGACGCCTCCGATGACACTATCATCAAGCGCTACAAGGAGACTCGCCGAAATCACCCGCTCTGTGAGGAGGCCGGCAGTCTGGAGCGTGCCATTGAGACCGAGCGCAGGATGCTCAAGCCCCTGTATGAGCGTGCTGACCACGTTATTGATACTTCCGATTTGCCTACGGCAAAGCTCAAGCAGAATCTGGGTGACATCTTTCAGTATGGCAAGGACAAGGCCCAGAGTATGCAGGTTTGCGTCACATCCTTTGGCTTTAAACACGGCATCCCCCGCACAGCGGATCTCGTTTTTGATGTGCGTTTTTTGCCCAACCCCTACTATATTCCTCAGCTGCGGGGAATGAATGGCTTGGATGAGGGCGTAAGAGAGTATGTGTTTTCCAACGGGCAGGCCGCTTCCTTGCTTACGCATTTGGAGGCCCTGGCGGAGTTCCTGCTGCCCTGCTATGTGGAGGAGGGCAAGACCTCTCTGGTGATTGCCATTGGCTGCACCGGCGGCCATCACCGCTCTGTGGCCGTCGCCCATGCCCTGACCGAGTACATCGCCCGACTGGGCTATACGGTGGCAGAGCAGCATCGTGATTTGACCCGAAACTGATTTGGGAGTGAATGTCCATGATTGAAACGATCCCCGATCGCCGTCAATGGGAAAAGGGGCCCAAGATCGTCGCCATCGGCGGCGGGACCGGGCTTTCCACCATGCTGCGTGGATTAAAACAATACACCCGTAATCTCACCGCCATTGTCACCGTGGCCGATGACGGAGGTGGCTCCGGCGTTCTGCGCAGGGAGATCGGTATGCTGCCTCCGGGGGACATTCGCCACTGTATGGAGGCCCTTGCCAACGTAGAGCCGGTCATGGAAAAGCTGCTGACCTACCGCTTTACCGAGGGCACGCTCAGCGGCCAGTCTATGGGCAACCTGCTTATTGCAGCGCTCAACGGCATTACTGGTTCCTTTGAGGATGCCGTATCTCAAATGAGCCATGTGCTTGCAATTACCGGCCGTGTGCTGCCCGTGACCGGCGCAGACGTGCAGCTGGAGGCTGTATTTGAAAACGGTACCCGTGTGGTTGGCGAGTCCAAGATATTTTCATTTAAAAAAGAACAGGACTGCCGCATTGACCATGTAGGTCTGATCCCTCAGCGACCCAAGGCGATCCCCGCTGCCCTCGAGGCTATCCGTCAGGCGGATATGATCCTCCTTGGCCCCGGTAGTCTCTATACCAGCATCATCCCCAATCTTCTTGTGGAGGGCGTTGTGGACGAGATATGCCGATCTCAGGCCCTTAAAATATATATTTGCAACATTATGACCCAGGACGGTGAGACCGAGGGCTATACGGCGGCCGACCATGTGGAGGCACTGCTGGAGCATGGGGGAGAGGGAATGATCGATCTCTGCCTTGCCAACAGTCAGCAGATCTCCCGTGAACTGCAGGAGCGTTACCGCATGGAGGATGCAGCGCCTCTGGAGCTGGATCAAGAACGCTTTGATGCGCTTGGCCTTAGGTTGATCCAAATGCCTATGGCGGCTCAGGGGCTCAATTTTGTCCGCCATGATCCGGATAAGCTTGCCCGAGCAGTCATGGAGGTCTACGACCGATACAAAAAGTAAGAATAGGTGAGAGGATATGTCCTTTGCATCCGATGTCAAAACCGAATTATGCCGTACCGGCCTGAGTCATAAGTGCTGTGCACAGGCGGAGGCCTACGGCGTGCTTATGTACTGCAACCTGTTCACCGCAGGGGAGATCCGCATCGTTACCGAGAGTGATGCCTTTGCCGCACGGCTGCCTCAGTTGTTTAAAAAGGCGTTTAAGATCGACTTTGACCGCAAACCCGAACCGGGCAGTACCGGCAAGCGGGTCTTTGGCATTACAGACGGCCAGAAGCTTGGTGTGATCCGGCAGGTGTACGGTGCCGACCACAATACCATGCTGGCCCATCATATCAATTATGCCGTGCTGGAAGAGTCCTGCTGCCGTATTGCCTTTCTTCGGGGGGCATTTCTTGCCGGCGGCTCCGTGACCGACCCGGGAAAAAGCTATCATCTGGAGATCGCTACCTCTCACTATAATGTAAGCAAAGAGGGACATGCTCTTATGCAGGAGTGCGGGTTTACCCCTAAGCAGGTCACCCGCAAGTCCAACTATATTTCTTATTTTAAGCAGAGTGAAGCAATTGAGGATTTTCTGACGGGTATCGGCGCACCCCTTGCCGCTATGGAGATCATGAACACCAAGCTGGAAAAGACCCTGCGAGGCAGCGTAAATCGCAGAGTCAACTGCGATGCGGCCAATCTGGACAAGGCAGTGGAGGCAGCGCAGGCCCAGATCGAGGCCATTCGTGCGCTGAAAAAGTCCGGCGTATTGGACACACTGCCCGATAAGCTCAGGGAGGCTGCCGTGCTGAGGCTGGAGCACCCCGAGGACACACTGGTTCAGCTTGCTCTTCTGTGCGACCCTCCCATTACCAAGTCTGCCCTCAACCACCGTCTGCGTAAGCTTACGCAGCTGAGCCGCCAGAACAGCGCAGTGGACGTATGAGTGGATTGCTCTATCTGTTGACCGGGTTTTTAAATCTGTTCTGGCTGCTGAGAGCTGACAAGCTAAACGACCTTACACAGATTGCAATTCCGGTTATTAGTGTTCTTTTTGCGATGGCCGGAGTTCTCCTGAAGCTGGACGGCCTGCCACGTGCCCGGCGCCGGCAGTATGTCAGGCGTGCGCTGCTGGTGCTGCTGGCCTACTACACGTGCATCGTGTGCGCCATCGTGTTTTTCGGCGGTCTGTTCGGTATGGAGCGCGGCTGGGGAGGGGCGGTCAATCTGGAGCCCTTTTACAGCATTCGCCGCTATATCATCCACTATCGCCGTACCGGCAGTCTGTTCAGCTTTTTCAATCTGTTGGGCAATGTATTGCTGTTTCTTCCGCTTGGTATTCTGCTGCCCCTTATTTTCCGTACCATGCGTCGGTGGTGGCGTTGTCTGCCTGTGCTGGTCGTGGTCTGTGTCGGGGTAGAGTACCTGCAGTGGGTGTTTGGCGTGGGAGTTGCCGATGTGGATGACTCCATTTTGAATCTTGCCGGCGCACTGGCCGGTTATGTTCTTGTACGACTCTGTCAGCTTATCTGGCTGCTGTTTAGGGGAGATGCTTCATGAGTAACATCGCATACCGTCGGGCCATGCCCGGAGATGAGGGCAGGATATTGGAGTTTATCCGGGCTCTTGCCGACTATGAAAACCTCTCTCATGAGGTGGTGGCCTCGCCGGAGCTCCTGCGTGAATGGATCTTTGAGAAGAAAAAGGCACAGGTCCTTTTTGCCATGGAAGGGGACAGGGAAGTGGGATTTGCCCTGTATTTTTATAATTTCTCCACCTTTCTCGGCCGGGCGGGTATTTATCTTGAGGATCTTTTTGTCCTGCCGGAATACCGGGGGAAGGGATATGGAAAGGGCCTTTTGGAACAGCTTGCTGCCATTGCGGTGGAGGAGGGGTGCGGCCGGTTGGAGTGGGCTTGTCTGGACTGGAATACCCCGTCCATTGAGTTCTATACCCGCCGGATGCATGCCGTCCCCATGGAGGATTGGACCATTTATCGCCTGACCGGGCAGACGCTGGAGCAGGCAGCACAGAAAAAAGATTACAAACAGAAAGATAGGTGAGGGCAATGTCCTTTGTCCACCTGCATCTTCATACGGAGTATTCCCTGCTGGACGGTGCCTGCCGTATTTCCCAGCTGGCGGAGCATGTCAAGGCTCTGGGACAGAACGCTGTGGCGATCACCGACCATGGCGTGATGTTTGGTGCCATTGACTTTTACCGTGCTTGTCTAAAGGCGGGGATCAAGCCCATTATTGGCTGTGAGGTCTATGTGGCACCACGTACTCGCTTTGACAAGGTTCATGAGCTGGACAGCGATGCCCGACATCTGGTACTGCTGTGCCGCAACGAGACGGGCTACCGCAACCTGTCCTACATGGTCTCCTGTGCCTACACGGAGGGTTTTTATATCAAACCCCGTGTGGATATGGAGCTTCTGCGTGCCCATAGTGAGGGGCTGATCGCCTCCCCAGCCGGTCTGGGCGGCGAGGTGGCCAAGCGCCTTGCCAATGACGACTACGAGGGGGCCAAGGCCCACGCTCTGGAGATGCGTGACATATTTGGTGAGGACGGCTACTATCTGGAGCTGCAGGATCACGGCATCCCTGTGCAAAAGCAGGTCAATGCCGGCATCGTCCGGCTTCATGAGGAGACCGGCATTCCAATGGTGGCCACCAATGATGCTCACTACATCAAACAGGAGGATGCCGAGACGCAGGATATTCTCATGTGTGTACAGACAGGCAAGACAGTGGACGATGCCGGGCGTATGCGCTTTGAGACGGAGGAATTCTACGTCAAGAGCGAGGACGAGATGCGCCGCCTGTTTGCAAACTACCCCGAGGCCATTGAAAACACCCAGAAAATTGCAGATATGTGCCAGATGGATTTCCAGTTTGGCAAGTATCATCTGCCGGAGTTCAAGCTGCCTGAGGGCTGGGAGGATGCCGCATCCTATTTCCGCCACCTGTGCCGTCGTGGCTTTGAGTGGCGCTATCCCAACGGAACAAAAGAGGATCTGGCTCAGCTTGAGTACGAAATGGGCGTCATCGAGCAGATGGGCTTTGTGGACTACTTCCTGATCGTGTCCGACTTTATCGGCTATGCCAAGAAAAACGGTATTCCTGTCGGCCCGGGCCGTGGCTCAGCAGCCGGCTCCATGGTATCCTACTGCCTGAATATCACGAACATTGACCCGTTAAAGTACAGCCTGTATTTCGAGCGTTTTCTGAACCCGGAGCGTGTGACCATGCCCGATATTGATATTGACTTCTGTATCCGCCGCCGTCAGGACGTCATCGACTA
>JAZOBP010000025.1:0-9472 GCA_045596065.1 Lawsonibacter sp.
ATTTGTCTTCCTAAAGACCGCCTTGGCCTCCGACTTGGTAGGGGGAGTCCTCGCTTTGCAGGGCGCCCACTTCGTCATAGAAGCCGTCCCCGTTGAAATAGCGGCTGACCCAGCCGGTGTGGTTGAACACTCCGTCCAGCATCAGGCGCATGCCGCGCTTGTGGAGCTCATCGCACAGGGTGGCAAAGTCCTCATTCGTGCCCAGCATGGGATCGATGCGGCTGTAGTCCGCCGTGCCGTAGCGGTGGTTTTCCGCCGCCTCAAAGATGGGGCACAGATAGACGGTTTCCACGCCCAGTTCCTTAAGGTAGTCCAGCTTTTGGGTGATACCCGCAAGGTCGCCGCCAAAAAAGTCCCGGTTGCGCACCTCGCCCTTGGCGTCGGGGCGGTAGTCCGGCTCCTCGGCCCAGTCTGCGTGGACGGTGCGGCCGCCCACCAGCCCCGTGGGGTCGGGGATACGGGTGCGGAAAAAACGGTCGGGAAAGATCTGGTAGCTGACACCCTCTCCAAACCAACCGGGCACCTGCTCGGCCCTGTCATAGACGGTAAGCTGATACTCGCCCAGACGCTGACTGCGGCCGTCCAGACCCTCCAGCACAAAGGAGTACCACACAAGGCCTATGTAGTCGCCCACATTCAGCTCGCAGGTAAAACTGTCACACCCATGCTCCATACCCGTCCACGGCATTTCCACACGCTGCAGGCGGTTGCCGTCCATCTCAAACCGGGCCTCCAGCACCCCGTGGGAAAAGCCCTGCCGCCGCTGAGGGCGCAGGGCAAAGCGGACGCTCGTCCCGGAGGGAACGGCGCCGTAGGGGTCTTTATATCGCTTGTCACGGCTGTCGTACACCGGGCAGGACATGGGGATCACTCCAAATCAAAGGCAGGGCAAAGCGCCCCGGCCGGGTCAGTGGTACTTGTAGCTGCCGCCGCCGATAAACTCCCGCAGCAGGGCATCCGGAGCCACCAGTTCCGGGTCGATGGGCTCAAAATGCTCAAAGGCGGCAATGAGCTCCATCATCTCGTCATAGCGCTCATTTTCCTGCGGAATGTTCTTCAGAATAGGGGGCGCAAAGTTGCGCATGACCGACACCTCATAGGGCAGAGAGGAGTCAAAGATGATGTCCGCACGGTTTTTAAAGGGCGAGATATACAGCTTTTCGCCCCGGCGGACATTGGCCCACATATCAAGGGTCTGAGCCACGTCGGTGCCCCGGAACTGATAGTCCCGCACCGCACGGCGGGTCAGGCGCATCCACGTGCCTTTAAAGCGCAGCTGAGCGCCCTCGTTGACGTTGGAGCGGGCGGAAATATACAGCTTGGTCGCCTCGGGATGGCGGCCGGCAATATCGTCGTTAAGGGCGTGGATGCCCTCAAAAATGGCGATCTCGTTTTTGCCCAGCTGCAGGGGCAGGCCCAAGTCTACGTTGCGCATCTGTCGGGCAAACTCAAACTTGGGGATGACCACCTCGTCCCCCCGGGACAGGGCGGTAAAGTGCTCGTCCAGCAGCTCCATGTCCATACACAGGGGCGACTCGTAGTCGATGTCGCCATCAGGGGTACGGGGGGCGGTGCGCCGATCCAGCGTCTTGAAGTAGTTGTCCATGGCCACAGCGTGGGAGTTGACACCCCGGCGGTGGAGCTCCTCA
The DNA here is from genome assembly GCA_045596065.1 of Lawsonibacter sp. Lineage (GTDB taxonomy): Bacteria > Bacillota > Clostridia > Oscillospirales > Oscillospiraceae > Lawsonibacter. Next base: position 1,650 of record JAZOBP010000025.1, read on the forward strand.
GCGATCTTCAGAGCTGTGGTGGTCTTGCCCGAGCCGGAGGGGCCGGACAGCAGCACAATGGGGCTGCGCTCCAGATTGCTCAGAATCTTGTCCGCCGCCAGCGAGACCCGCTGGGTATAGGCCTGGTCGCACTCGGCCAGAAATTCCTTCACATCGGTGCGGATGCGCTTATTGATCTCCTGCAGTTGATAGGCCATATTATCCTCCTTGTCCGCCGTCCCCGTCCCACAAGGTACGCTTTTGCTCCAGAATACGGGGCAGCTGATCCAGATATTCATATGGGAATTTGGGGTTGGATATGCGCCGAATGGCCCCGGCCCTGCGGTCCACCAGCTTGGTCACGCCGCCGGCACCCAGAGACAGGACACTGTGCAGTTCCTCCATCATACATACGTTGTAGAGGTTTTCGTTGCCCGGCTTGGCCCAGCCCACGTTTTCAAGGCTGCCGGACATATACTTTTGTCGGTACAGATAGTAGGGCAGATAGCCCGCCTGACGCAGGCGGCGGTCGCTGTAGTCCAGCATCCGGGCCACCTCCTCACCCGAGGGCAGAGCGCCCCCCTCCTCCATGAGTCGGGAGCCCTTTTTCAGGGCAAGGGTATGGACGGTGATGTTCTCCGGGGCCATGTCCAGCACCCCCTCAAGGGAGCGGCAGAAGCCCTCAAAGCTGTCTCGGGGCAGGCCGGCAATGAGGTCCATATTGATGCAGTCAAAGCCCACCTGACGGGCAAGGGCATTGGCCTCCGGGATGTCCCCGGCGGCGTGGCGGCGGCCGATGGCCTCCAGCACGTGCTCCTCCAGCGTCTGGGGATTGATGGAGATGCGGCCGATACCGTGGTCGTGGAGCACCTGCAGCTTTTCCGGGGTGATGGTGTCCGGCCGACCGGCCTCCACGGTGTATTCCGTACAGCGCTCCAGAGGTAAATACCGCTCCATGGCGGTGAGCAGCCGATCCAGCTGACCGGCATCCAGAGTGGTGGGCGTACCGCCGCCCACATAGAGGGTGCGGACGGTCTTGCCGGCTCGGTGCAGACCCTCGCCCGCCGCCTCCACCTCCCGGAGCAGACCCTCCAGATAGGGCTCAATGAGCTTGTTGGCCCGGCCGGCGTCGGCGCAGATAAAGGAACAGTAGGCACACCGGGTGGGGCAGAAGGGAATGCCTGCGTACAGGGACACCTCGTCCCGACCCAGACTGCGGTCCATACTAAGGCTTGTCCTGGCACAGTCCATGGCAAGCTGCACCCGCTGGGGGGTAACAAAATATTCTTTTTCCAGGATCCGTGCGGCCTGCGCCGGCGTGGCTCCGGCCTGCATGGCCTTGGTGGGCAGCTTGACCGGGCGCACCCCGGTGAGCGCGCCCCAGGGCAGTCCGCCCCCCAGCGCCTGCGTGCCCGCCTGATAAAAAGCAAGCTTGAGGATGCGCTGGCAGGCCCGGTCCCGCTCCAGCTCCGGCTGTTCCAGCACACGGGCCGGACAGCGGCGGCGGCAAATATGCTCCTTGCCCTGCCACACCAGACGGGCGGTGGCGGTCAGCCAGACCCTGCCCCGATGCACAGACAGGGTCAGCCCATCCTCTCCGGCAGGGACAGGGCCGTCGGGATACTCCGGCCGCTGGTCAGGGAAGAGGGTGAGCAGCATCTGCTCGGCTGCGTATTTATAATCATGTCCGTGAAAGTACAGTTTCATGCCCTTATGCCCGGCTCGTGGCCTGTTTCATATAGTAATTGGTCTGGCGCTCCCGCTCCAGCATGGAGTCCACGTCGTGGCCGGGGAGCACGTGATAGTCCCCCTCCAGCCGGGCCAGACGGCGCAGGGAGTCCAAAATCTGCTCATAATTGCCGCCGGGCAGGTCGGTGCGGCCGCAGGAGCCGGCAAAGAGGGTATCTCCGGTAAACAGGACGTTGTCCACCCGCAGCACCACACTGCCCAGGGAGTGGCCGGGGGTATGCATGACCTCAATGGTCAGGCCGCCCAGCGTCAGGGTATCCCCCTCATCGTAGAACAAAAGCTCCTCCACCTGACCGGCCAGAGGGAACAGCCGTCCGCCGGCTCCGTTGGCATCGGACTGGTGGATGTAGATGCGGGCCCCGGGCAGCGCCTTTGCAAGCTCGGGCACGGCGGTGGTGTGGTCATAGTGGCCGTGGGTGAGCAGGATATAGTCCACCGTCAGGCCGTCCTTTTCCACCTGTGCCAGGATACGCCCGGCCTCGTCGCCCGGGTCAATGATGGCCGCCCGGCCCTGTGTCTCGTCGGCCAGAATGTAGCAATTGGTGCCCAGACCGCCCACGGGCAGGATCTTGATGTTCATGCCTTCAGCCCTCCTTGCCAAATTACAGCTCGTACAGGATGGTGACCGGCCCGTCATTGACGCTGGCCACCTGCATATCGGCCCCAAACTGACCGTGCTCCACGGTAAAGCCCCGCTGACGGCACTGGTCCATAAACCGCTCGTACAGGGGGATGGCCAGATCGGGCTTTGCCGCACCGGAGAAGCCGGGGCGGCGGCTGGAGGTATCGGCGTACAGGGTAAACTGGGACACCACCAGCATAGCGCCCCCGACCTGTTCCAGATTCAGATTCATCTTGCCGTTTTCGTCCTCAAACACCCGCAGATTGCAGATTTTTTCGGCCAGCTTGTCGCATACGGCCTCGGTATCCTCCGGGCCGACGCCCAGCAGGATCAGATAGCCTTTTTCAATGGCGCCCTCCACCTTGCCGTCAATGGTGACGCTGGCATTGGACACTCGGGTAACGACCGCACGCACGGCGATCACGCTCCTTTTTGTTTAGTTGCCGGAGGCACGCTTGACCAGATACACATTCTGCACCTGGTGCAGACGGTTGATCACACTGGCCAGTTCCTCCCGGTCCCGGACCTCCAGTGCCACGTTGAACAGGGCGTCGCCATCTGCGTTGGTACGGGCAGACAGGGCGGTGACCTTCACCTTGGCGGAGGACAGGGCCATGGTCACGTCCAGCGCAAGGCCGTCCCTGTCCTTGGCATACAGCTCCAGAGAGGTCTCGTAGGAGGGCAGATTTTCTGCCAGCCACGTCACACGCACCCAGCGGTCCTGCTCGTCGGCACTGCGCTTTTCCGGGGCGGCGTTGGGGCAGTCCAGACGGTGGACCGACACGCCGTAGCCACGGGTGATAAAGCCCACAATGGGGTCTCCGGGCACGGGGGTGCAGCACTTGGCAAACTTCACCAGACAGTTGCCCAGACCCTCCACAATGATGCCGGAGTCGGAATGCTTGTTGGAGCCGCGCAGGCTGTCTGCAGAAATGGTGGTGGCGGGATGGACCACCTCACTGGCCCTGGCGGTGCTCTCGCTCAGGCGGTTGAGGCGAAGCAGCTCATCCTTGATGCGCACCACGGCCTTGTTGGCGGTAGTACCGCCGTAGCCGATGGCGGCGTACAGATCGTCCATGGTTCCAAAGCGCACCTTACGCAGCACATAGGGCAGCACGTCCTCGGTCAGAATGGAGGACAGGGCGATCTTGGCGTGCTTGAGCTCGGACTCAAACTGGGCACGGCCGGTGGCGATGTTCTCCTCCCGGCGTTCCTTTTTGAACCACTGACGGATCTTGATGCGGGCCTCGTTGGACTTGCACACGTTCAGCCAGTCACGGCTGGGGCCCTTGGCATTTTTGGAGGTGAGTACCTCCACAATGTCGCCGTTGGACAGCTCAAAATCGTAGGGCACCATACGTCCGTTGACCTTGGCGCCCACCATGCTGTTGCCCACGGCAGAGTGGACGGAGTATGCAAAGTCGATGGGCGTAGCCCCGGCAGGCAGGCTCTTTACGTCGCCCTTGGGGGAGAACACAAAGACCTCGTCGGAGAACATATCCACCTTCATGTTGTGCATGAACTCCTCGGCGTCGGAGTCCTGCTGGGTCTCCAGCAGCTTGCGCACCCACTCAAAGTCACCCTCGGTACCCAGCTGCTTGTTGGCCATGCCCTGCTTGTACTTCCAGTGGGCGGCGACGCCGTACTCGGCGGTCTGGTGCATTTCCCACGTGCGGATCTGCACCTCAAAAGGGATGCCCTCACTGCCGATGACGGTGGTATGCAGGGACTGGTACATATTGGGCTTGGGGGTGCCGATATAGTCCTTAAAGCGGCCCAGCACGGGCTTGAACATATCGTGGATGCAGCCCAGCACATTGTAGCACTCGGAGATGTCGTCCACGATGACACGGAAGGCGTACAGGTCAAAGATCTCGTCCAGCGTCTTTTGCTGGGCATACATCTTGCGGTAGATGGAATAGACGTGCTTGACCCGGCCGTACACCTTGCAGCGGATGCCGTCCTGCTCCATACGCTGGGCGATCTTGGTCTCAATGACGGATTTGAACTCCTCATGCATGGCGGTACGGGAGGCCAGTTCGTTTTGAATTTCACGGTAGCCCACGGGATCCAGATAGCGCAGAGAGATGTCCTCCAGCTCCCACTTGAGCTTTTGCATACCGAGACGGTGTGCGATGGGAGCGTAGATCTCCATGGTCTCCAGAGACTTTTCCCGCTGCTTCTTGGCCGACTGGTACTCCATGGTACGCATATTGTGCAGGCGGTCGCAGATCTTGATAAGGATAACACGGATGTCCTGGGCCATGGCCATGAACATCTTGCGCAGATTTTCCATCTGCTCGTCTTCCTTAGACACATACTGCACACGGGTCAGCTTGGTAACGCCCTCCACCAGCGCCGCCACGGGCTCACCGAACTTTTTGGCGATCTCCTCGTGGGTGGAGTCGGTGTCCTCCAGACAGTCGTGAAGCAAAGCGGAAATGACCGAGTCCACATCAAGGCCCAGATCTGCCACGATCTCCGCCACCGCCAGGGGGTGGATGATGTAGGGCTCGCCGCTCTTTCTCAGCTGCCCGTGATGGGCGGCATCGGCGTAGGTAAAGGCCGCATACAGACGCTGGGCGTCCAGACCGGGGGTATACTCCCGCACCCGGTCCTCCAGAGCCTGATATTTTTCAAGGATAGGATCCATTATATCACCTGCTTATGGTCTGTTTCATTGCTCCGCAGCCCGGTGCAGCCGGATGAGAATGTCCGACTGCTCCAGATCCACTTTCGCACTGTCCGGATTGATGGTCACACGCACCTTATCCCCCTGCTGTTCCATAAAGATAAGGCCTCGCTCCCGCATCACATCCAGACACACCATGATATGCGCCGGATCTTCTCTGGCCGCCCCATTGCGGGCCAGCGCCCGTGCAATTTGGGCCGGGGTGGCCTCCAGCTCACCCGGCTGACGGCTGAGATACCGCCACAGGGCCACAAACTCCTCCCGCACGGGGATAAGGCATCTGGCCTGCTCTGCGGTCATTGCTGCACCGGCACGGTATGCCTCGTAAGCGTCCCGCTCCATTTGGGTGCGGCTGGGCGCCGGGCGCATGTCCACCAGATGCAGCTGCACCGAGCGCACGCCCCGATACTCGTTGATCTGGGGGTAGAAGGCCACATCCACCCGGCTGCCCACCTCAGGCAGCCAGTCGCCGGCGGAGAAGAAGATGGCGGCAAGGGTATAACCCTGCTTATCCAGCTTCATTTTCAGGTGGCGTCCGCTGCCCACCAGGGCACGGGACATGACCCTGGCCCCGGACAGGGCCAGCACCGGACGGGGATTGCCCGCACCGTAGGGCTCCATACGCTCCAGCAGCTCCACGCCCCGGTTATCCATGATGCCGGGGTCGTCCACCATCACGTCCACTTCCAGCTCGGATCGGATGCCCTGACCGGCCTGCAGACGCACCTGCTGGGCAATGCGCCGGGCAAGGGCCGGGATATTTTCTTCTCTGACCGTGAAGCCGGCGGCCAGCTCATGACCGCCAAAGGCCACCAGCAGATCCTGACAGCCCTCCAGCACAGCAAAGAGGTTAACGCCGCCAAAACTGCGGCAGGAGCCCTTGCCCACGCCGCCGGACAGGCAGATCATAAAGGCAGGGCAGGCAAACTGTTCGGTCAGGCGGGAGGCCACAATACCCACCACGCCCTGATGCCAGCCGGCATCGGCCAGCACGATGGCGTCCTTCTGGGGCTGGCGGCCCAAGGTCTGGACGCACTGTTCAAAGATCTCGGTCTCGATCTCCTGTCGCTCTTTATTCAGCCGGCACAGCTCCTGAGCCAAGGCAGCGGCCCGGTCTGCGTCCTGCGTGAGCAGCAGCTCCACCGCCACACCGGCACTGCCCATGCGGCCGGCGGCGTTGATCCGGGGGGCCAGCGCATAGCCAATGGACACGGAATTGAGGGGTCGGTTTTCCATACCGGCCTCACGCACCAGCATGGCAAGGCCCAGTCGGCGTGGATGACCCAGCAGCCGCAGACCCAGCTGTACGATGGTGCGGTTTTCGCCCACCATGGGCATCACGTCGGCCACGGTGCCGATGGCGGCAAGGTCGGCGTACTCGTCCAGCACCTGCCCGCTGCCCTGCGCACCGGCCACCGCCATGGCAAGCTTCAGGGCAACGCCCACACCGGCCAGGCCCTTGAAGGGATAAGGGCAGTCGGGGCGGTGGGGGTCCACCACCGCACAGGCCTCGGGCAGCTCGGCTTTGCACTCATGGTGGTCGGTGACCACCACATCCACCCCAAGCCGGGCGGCATGGGCCACCTCCTCCACGGCGGTAATGCCGCAGTCTACCGTAATGATCAGGGTCACGCCCTGCCCGGCAAGGGCCGAAATAGCCTCGCAGTTGAGGCCGTAGCCCTCCTCCAGCCGGTCGGGGATATAGGCCGTCACCTGTCCCCCCTGCCCCCGAAGGTAGCTGGTCAGCAGACAGGTTGCGGTGATGCCGTCCTCATCGTAGTCGCCGTAGACCGCCATATGCTCCCCACGCTCCAGACCCTGACGCACACGCAGGGCGGCAGCGTCCAGATCCCGCATAAGACTGCTGGGGTGCATGGGGGTGTCCGTCGCCTTGAGGAAGGCTCTGGCCTGCTCCACACTGCACAGACCACGGGCAGACAGCACCGAAGCCACCAGCGGATGCACGCCCTCCCGTTCCAGAGCGGCACGGGCCGAACGGTCAGGTGCGGCCAGTTTCCAGTTGTCGTATCGCATAGCCGCACCCCCTTTCCGGGCCAAATGTGAAAAATAGACATATTGCGGCAATAATACTCTTTATTATAACATACTCAGCCCTGTCAATTCAAGAAAAACAGTGCTCTTGCCCCCAGGAAATAGTTATGGTAAAATATCCGTTGCCAAATCAGGAAAAGGGACTGCCGAACTATGAAATGCTATGATGCCGGACAATATGATATCGCAGTCATCGGTGCAGGCCATGCAGGCATCGAGGCCGCTCTGGCCGCCGCACGTATGGGGCTGCGCACGGTTTGCTTTACCGTTAATCTGGATGCCGTAGGCAACATGCCCTGCAACCCGGCCATCGGCGGCACGGGCAAGGGGCATCTGGTACGGGAGCTGGATGCGCTGGGCGGCGAAATGGGCAAGGCCGCCGACAGGGCCTGCATCCAGTACCGCCTGCTCAACCGGGGCAAGGGCCCTGCGGTATGGTCACTGCGTGCCCAGGCCGACCGCCGGGAGTACCAAAAGGTCATGAAGCGCACTTTGGAGCAGCAGCCCAACCTGTGGGTCAAGCAGGCCGAGGTGGTGGACATCCTCACGCAGGACGGGGCCGTGTCCGGGGTGGTCACCCACACCGGGGCCACCTACGCCGTGAGGGCCGCCGTCATCGCCACGGGCACCCATCTGGGCGGCCGCACCATCGTAGGCGAGGTGGTGCGGGACTCCGGCCCCGACGGTCTTGCCGCTGCGCTGCCTCTGACCGACTGTCTGAAAAAGCTC
>JAZOBP010000026.1:0-5768 GCA_045596065.1 Lawsonibacter sp.
AGCCATGCGTCGGGGCAGACCTCCTCCATGTCACGGGCAAAGTCGGCCATGACGGGGATGGTACGCATGGCACGGAAGATGCCGCCCACGCCCAGCGTGTCGCCGATGGTCTGGCGCAGACCGTACTTTTTGGGGATCTCAAAGTCGATGACGGTGCAGGGCTCGTAGCCGCCCACCTGAATGGCGTTGATGACAAAGCTGGCCCCACGCAGGGCGGCCTTGCGGTTTTCCACGCCGCAGAAGGTGGTGACGGTGGCCTTGTCGGCCCCCAGCAGCTTCTTCAGCCCCTCCACCACCAGACGGGAGTCGTCCAGACGCTGAGGATCGATGTCATAGAGGGCAAATTCCGCCTCCTTGAGCACCTCGGTCATCATGCAGTCGCCAAGGACGTTCTTGACAAAAATGGTGCTGCCTGCACCCATAAAGGTGATTTTCATAAGGATATAACCCCTTTCCTTGTTGGTTTGTGCCCTCAGCATACCAAACCCCGTCTCAAAATACCATTGCCACAGGTGTCTATGATATGGTAAAATGTAACCATTGGGAGGGATGAACATGGCACAGCGGGACTGGCTGATCACCAACCGACATCTGCATGACCTGAATCCTTTGGTCTTGGGGGAGGAGGAGTGCCGACCGGGCCACAGCTTCGGGCCGGCGGTGCGGCAGTATACCCTCATCCACTACGTGGTACGGGGCAAAGGGGTCTTTTACGCCCGTGGGGGCGTCTGGCCGGTGGAGGCCGGACAGGCCTTTCTCATCCGTCCGGGCGAGGTGACCACCTACACCGCCGATACCCGTGACCCGTGGCATTACCGTTGGGTGGGCTTTGACGGGACGCTGTCGGCGGACTTTGCCCGGCTTGACCCGGTCATTGAGCTGCCCCGGTGGGTGCTTGAGGATATGCTGCAGGTGGCGGACAAGGGCTCGGAGTACCTGCTCTCGGCGGAGCTTCTGCGCCTGTACGCCCATCTGTTTGACCACCGGACGGGGGGCAGCCCCCACGTGCAGCGGGTGGAGGACTACATCCGGGCCAACTTCATGCGGCCCATCCGGGTGGAGGACATCGCCGCCCGGCTGAGTCTGGACCGGCGGTATCTGTCCCGTATCTTCAAGGCCCACACAGGCCTGTCCATCAAGGAGTATCTGGTGCGCCGGCGTCTGGAGCAGGCCGGCCGGTATCTGCGCCGGGGCAGCAGCGTCAAGGAGGCCGCCGCCCTGTGCGGCTACGAGGACGCCGCCAACTTCTCCAAGCGCTTCAAGCAGCACTTCGGCGTGGCCCCAAGAGACTTCCGGGGGGAATAGAAGATCCCCTTGGCGCTTCCTGTTGAGGCAGGTTTACCCGGCCCCCTCTGGGAGGGGGCTGGCCGCAAAGCGGACTGGGGGAGAGAGGATAAGATGCCGAAGGGCAAATAAGCAAGGGCGTGGTGCACAGGGTATGCACCACGCCCTTTTTTAAAGGAGGAGAATCATTCAGATAATGTCCACCTGCACGATGGAGCAGCCGAACATGGACTCGTTGGTCTCCAGCAGGGCCTGCACATGGCAGATGACCTGACCGCTGCCCGGATCGGTGAGGGTGCCGGTGACGGACACCAGACCGCTGTGAGCAGGGGAAGGGGCGTCCAGCGTCATCGTGCTCTGGGCCAGATCCCCAAGGGTCAGGGCGTACAGGTCGGTGACCGGGTCGTAGGACACCGCCGCCTGCGGGCCGGTGGGCAGGGGGGGCAGCTGGGAGCGGTCACGGAACAGCGCCCGGAGATAGTCCTGCACCGTCTCCGAGGGCACCAGCAGGGCCTCGTCGGTGAGCTGGGCCCGGTCGTCCATCTGTCCAAAGATGCTCAAAGCGTAATAAAGTGCCGTCCACACAAAGGCATCGTCGGCGCTGTTGTAGGCGAGGTTATGCTCCACCATGGCAAGGGCCACGGCGTTGAGGGGCAGGTTGATGGCCTCAAAGGGGGCCGACAGGGCGGGCACCGAGCCGGGGAGAAAGACCTCAGCAGGCTCCGCAGGGGAGGCCGACTCCACTGCCGGCGGAGTGAGGGTACGGGGCTGTTCTTCCGCCACGACCCCGGAGGTCATAGGCAGCAGCAGGGCAAAGAGCAGCAGCAGGGCGGTAATGGCTTTTTTCATGGGAGGGCCTCCTTTCCTTTATTCTATATACAGTATAGCAGTCCCCGTCGGTAACATTCTTGTCCAAGTCTTACGATGGGGTAAAAATTCGGTTACATTTGGTTACAGCCGGACAGGCCACGGCCCGTCCACCCGTAGGAGTATACGCTCCCACGGGTCAAAATAGACCCCGTCGGGCAAAAGAATTTCCGTTGACCCCAAGGCCGGTTTGTAATAGAATAGACCCACTATGACCTTAAGAGAATTGCGAGGAATCACCCATGCTCACCCATGAACTGGAACAACGCTTCTGCCGGGCCCGCCGCTCGGCCATCGCCCGTGATTTTGCCAAGCTCAACGCCGAGCAGCAGCAGGCGGTGCTGGCTACCGAGGGGCCCCTTTTGCTGCTGGCCGGTGCCGGCAGCGGCAAGACCACCGTGCTCATCCACCGCATTGCCAACCTCATCCGCTACGGCTGCGGCTCGGACAGCGTTCAGGTGCCCGACGGGCTGACGGAGGAGGACGTGGCCTTTTTGGAGGGCTGGGCGGCAAGCCCCGACCCGGCCCAGCGTGGCCGCATGGAGGCCCTGTGCCGCATGGAGCCTGCCGCTCCGTGGTCGATTTTGGCCATCACCTTTACCAACAAGGCCGCCGGTGAGCTCAAGGAGCGTCTGGAGCGTATGCTTGGCCCGCAGGCCAACGACATCTGGGCCAGCACCTTCCACTCCGCCTGCGTGCGCATCCTCCGCCGTGACATCGAACGGCTGGGCTTTTCTTCGTCCTTTACCATTTACGATACCGACGACAGCCAGCGGGTCATCAAGGACATCCTCAAGGAGGCCAACATCGACGACAGGAACCTGCCCCCACGTAGCATCCTCACGGAGATCTCCCGTGCCAAGGACGAGATGCTGCTGGCCGCCGACTACGCCGCCCGGCACAGCCGTGCCGGTGACTGGCGCAAGCAGATCATCGCCAACGTCTACCGGGAGTACGAGCGCCGCCTGTGGGAGGCCAGCGCCCTTGACTTTGACGACATCATCCTGCACACCGTGCGCCTTCTGCAGCAGGAGCCGGAGGTGTGCGACTACTACCGCCGCAAGTTCCGATATGTGCTCATCGATGAGTATCAGGACACCAACAACCTGCAGTACCTGCTGGCCTCCACCCTGGCCGGAGGGTACGAAAACTTCTGCGTGGTGGGTGACGACGACCAGTCCATCTACCGCTTCCGGGGCGCCACCATCGAGAATATCCTCTCCTTTGAAAAACAGTACCCCAACTGCCGTGTCATCCGACTGGAGCAGAACTACCGCTCCACCGCCAACATCCTCGGTGCCTCCAACGCCGTCATCCGCAACAATCAGGGACGCAAGGGCAAGGAGCTGTGGACGAAGGCGGAGGACGGCAGCCTGCTGCAGCTCTACACCGCCATGAATGAGCATGACGAGGCACACTACATCCTCAGTCAGATCCTCACGGGCCTTCGCACCGGACGGCAGGAAAAGGACTATGCCATCCTCTACCGCAGCAACTCCGTGACCAATATTCTCTATCAAACCCTGGTGCGCAACGGCATCAACGTCTATATGCGCCATCCCATCACCGGCTCAGCCGAGGTCAAGGACGTCATGGCCTATCTGTTTCTGGTGCACAACGGCAACGATGACCTGCGCTTCAAGCGCATCATCAACAAGCCTGCACGGGGCATTGGCGACCGGACCGTGGACACCCTCCAGCAGCTGGCGCAGGAGGAGGGTGTGAGCATGTTCGCTCTGCTCAATTACGAGCGTCTGCCCGATGCCCTCAGCCGCTCCGGAGCCAGGCTGGAGCAGTTCCGGCGCATGATCCTCGACCTGCGGGAAAAGTCCGACCAAATGACCCTGCCGGAGTTCTATGACTATCTGCTGCAGGCCACGGGCTATCTGGCCGAGCTGGAGGAGAAGGACACCCCGGAAAACAAGCGGCGCAAAGAGCATCTCATGGACTTTAAAAACGTCATCTATGACTACGTTGCCAACGCAGCACAGGGCGATGTGCAGCCCACCCTTGCCGGCTTCCTTGAGGAGCTGGTGCTGGACGAGGAGCTTGGCGCACAGGACGAGGACGACAGCCGGGAGCAAAAGCCCAAGGAGGAGCGGGTGCAGATGATGACCATGCACGCCGCCAAGGGTCTGGAGTTTCCTGTGGTGTTCCTCATCGCCATGGAGGACGGCGTGTTCCCCAGCGATCTTGCCATTGGCGAGCCGGAGGAAATGGAGGAGGAACGCCGTATCTGCTACGTGGCCATGACCCGTGCCAAGCAGCAGCTGTATCTGACCAATACCTGTCAGCGCATGCGGTTTGGTCAGACCCGGCCCAACCGCCCCTCCCGTTTCGTTCAGGAGATCCCGGAGCAGTTTCTGGAGCGCAGCGGCCGCAGCTCTGTGGACCGGGACATGGACGACTTCAATCAGGACTGGACCCCCGGCATCCCCAGTCGCAGCTCAGGCTACGGCGGCTATCAGAACCCCTACCGCACGGGCTTCGGGGGCAGCCCATACAGCCGTCCGGCTTCCCCCCGTCCTGCCGCACCTGTGTCCTCCCGTCCTGCCGCATCCACAGCCTCCCGGCCCGCCCAGCCCACCGGGGCGGCCCGCTATCCCATTCCCGACCGCACGCCCACACCCTCCGCACCTAAGGCCGCCCCTGCCGCCCCGTCTGCCGCACCCAAGGCCCCCATGCTCCAGCTGGCCAAGGGCGACATGGTGCAGCATAAGGCCTTCGGCAAGGGCATGGTCACCTCCGCCCAAAAGGTGGGGGGAGACGTGATGGTCGAGGTGGCCTTTGACAACGTGGGCACCAAGCGCCTCATGCTCAAATTCGCCTCCGCCCAGATGACCAAGCTGTAAAAAAGTCTTTCCCTCCCTGAATCGTTTGGAGGCACGCCTGAAAGGCTCCCCTGTGTAAGGGGAGCTGTCACCATGAAGTGGTGACGGAGGGGTTGTTTCCCTTGGCTCTCCCTTTGGGAGAGCTGTCACGGCTGTGCCGTGACTGAGAGGGTGGTTTGCCAACAGCTGGGCTGTCAGGGAGGCGGCAATGCAGAAAACCTCTATATTTTCCAAAAAACACTACCAAAACCCCAAATACTGTGGTATAATCAGCCTCGAGATACGATAAAAGGCCGGCATTAAGGCCGGCTCATTGGAGGTTACCTGCATGAAGTGTCCGTTCTGTGGTCATCTGGAGAGCAAAGTCGTGGACTCCCGTCCTGCCGAAGAGGGGGCCAGCATCCGCCGCCGGCGTGAGTGTCTGGACTGCCGTAAGCGCTTTACCACCTACGAGACGGTGGAGAGCCTGCCTCTGGTGGTCATCAAGAAGGGGGGCAACCGCCAGACCTTCGACAAGACCAAGCTGCTCAACGGCATGATCCGTGCCTGTGAAAAGCGTCCCGTGGCCTACGACACCCTGCAGAAGTACGCCGACGAGATCGAGCAGGAGCTGCAGAACTCTCTGGAGCGTGAGACCAGCACCGAGCGCATCGGCGAGCTTGTCATGGAGCGGCTGAAAAAGGTGGACGAAGTGGCCTATGTGCGCTTTGCCTCCGTCTACCGCCAGTTCAAAGACATCAACACCTTCATGGCCGAGCTGAACAAGCTGCTGGAGGATAAATAACA
>JAZOBP010000027.1:0-12582 GCA_045596065.1 Lawsonibacter sp.
AGGGCGTGGATCTTACCGGCGACAAGGTTGCCATGCAGCGCCTGAAGGAAGCTGCCGAGAAGGCCAAGATCGAGCTGTCCGGCGTTACCTCCACCTCCATCAACCTGCCCTATATTACCGCCGATGCCACCGGTCCCAAGCATCTGGATCTGACCCTGTCCCGGGCTAAGTTCAACGAGCTCACCGCCCATCTGGTGGAGGCCACCTCCGGCCCCGTTCGTCAGGCCATGTCCGACGCCGGCCTGTCCGGCAGCCAGATCACCAAGGTGCTCATGGTGGGCGGCTCCAGCCGTATCCCCGCCGTGCAGGACGAGGTGAAGAAGCTCACCGGCAAGGAAGGCTTTAAGGGCATCAACCCCGACGAGTGTGTGGCTCTGGGCGCTGCCCTGCAGGGCGGCGTGCTCACCGGCGATGTGAAGGGTCTGCTGCTGCTGGACGTCACCCCCCTGTCTCTGGGCATTGAGACCATGGGCGGCGTGTGCACCAAGATCATCGAGCGCAACACCACCATCCCTGCCAAGAAGAGCCAGATCTTCACCACCGCCGCTGACAACCAGCCCGGCGTGGAGGTCCACGTGCTTCAGGGCGAGCGTGAGATGGCTCAGTACAACAAGACTCTGGGCCGCTTCAATCTGGACGGCATTGCTCCTGCCCGCCGCGGTGTGCCTCAGATCGAGGTGACCTTCGATATCGACGCCAACGGCATCGTCAACGTGTCTGCCAAGGATCTGGGCACCAGCAAGGAGCAGCACATCACCATCACCTCCTCCACCAATATGTCCAAGGAGGACGTGGAGAAGGCCGTGCGTGAGGCCGAACAGTTTGCTGCCGAGGACGCCAAGCGCAAGGAAGAGGTGGACATCCGCAACCAGGCCGATCAGGTGGTTTACCAGACTGAGAAGGCTATGGAGGAGATGGGCGACAAGGTGGATGCCAACGACAAGGCCGCCGTTCAGGCCGCTGTGGACAAGGTGAAGGAGGCCCTCAAGGGCACGGATGTGGAGGCTATCAAGGCCGCTACCGAGGAGGCCACCAAGGCTTTCTACCCCATCGCCGAAAAGATGTATCAGCAGACCAATCCTCAGGGTGATGCCAACATGGGCGGTGCTGCCCCCGGTCCCGATGCCGGCCCCGATGTGGTGGACGCCGACTTCACCGTGGTGGACGAGGACAAGTAAGAGATAAAAACGATATGAGATATGAGACATATCTGCTTCGGCGGCTGTCTCATATCTCATATCTATGATATCTTCTCACGAGGTGAGATCATGGCAGATAAACGAGATTATTACGAGGTGCTGGGTGTAAGCAAAGGCGCCTCGGAGGACGAGCTGAAAAAGGCCTATCGCAAGCTGGCCAAGCAGTATCACCCCGACCTGCACCCCGGCGACGCCGAGGCGGAGGCAAAATTCAAAGAGGCCAATGAGGCCTACGAGATCCTTTCCGACCCGGAAAAGCGCTCCCGCTATGACCAGTTTGGTCATGCGGGTGTTGACCCTAACTTTGGGGCCGGCGGCGGTGGCTTCGGTGGCTTTGACATGGGCGATCTGGATCTGGGTGACATCTTTGGCAGCTTCTTCGGCGGCGGTTTCGGCGGAGGTGGCTTTGGCGGCTCAGCCCGTCGGAATGGGCCTCAGAAGGGTGAGAGTCTGCGGGCCAACATCACCATCACCTTTGAAGAGGCGGCTTTCGGCTGCGAAAAGCAGATCGACCTGACCCGCACCGAGACCTGTCAGACCTGTCAGGGCTCCGGCTGTGAGGCGGGTACGGCGCCCCAAACCTGCTCCGACTGTCGGGGCAGCGGTACCGTGCGCATCCAGCGTGGTGCCGGCGGCTTTGCCTTTACCAGTACAGCACCCTGTTCCCGCTGCCGGGGTACGGGCAAGCTGATCCAGAATCCCTGCAAGAGCTGCGGCGGCAACGGTGCCACCCGGCAGACCCGCCGCATCAATGTGACCATCCCGGCGGGTATCGATGACGGGCAGGCCATCTCCATGCGCGGTCAAGGCAATGCCGGCAAAAACGGCGGGCCGGCCGGTGATCTGATGGTGGGCGTTCGGGTCAAGCCTCATGCCCAGTTCAAGCGTGACGGCACCACCGTGCTCTATGAGCAGAAGATCAGCTTTGCTCAGGCTGCCCTGGGTGCCCAACTGGAGATCCCCACCATCGACGGCAAGGTCAAATACGATCTGCCTGCCGGTACCCAGACAGGCACCACCTTCCGGCTGAGGGGCAAGGGCATGCCCAGCCTGCGCAGCAGCGGCCGGGGCGATCAGTACGTTACCGTACGTGTGGTCACGCCTACCGGTTTGAGTGCTGAGCAGAAACAGGCCATGCAGGCCTTTGCTAAGGCTATGGGCGAGACGGCTGCCGAGGAGGAGAAGCCCAAGGGTTTCTTTGACAAGAAAAAGAAGAAAAAATAACAAAATCCCTGTCTTTCTTGGAAAGACAGGGATTTTTAAATATAAGTTAGTTGGAAGCACCTGCGCCGACATATAAGCCGGACACGGCGGCGATCTGAGCCTGATAGGCATCCACCGCCTGAGGGGGAGCCAGCAGCTGGACGTTGTCCGCAAGACCGAACAGCCAACCAAAGAATTGGGGACTCATCACAAGGGGCAGAGACACGGTGAAGTGGTCTTCTCCGTCGGGTATCAAGATGACATCATGGCCGAAGCGGTCCAGAATGACGTTGACCATGCTGCTCCTGCAGCGCAGCTTCATGGTCAGCTCACTGCCGCTGAACATGCTGAAATGCTTTTGGGCGTAATCGGCCATGTTGAAATCGTCATCACACTTCTCACGGGGGTCATCGGTGACGGACAAACTGGCCATCTTATCCAGCCGGTAGTGGCGCATCTCCTGAGACTGGCTGTCAAAGGCAACCAGATAGTAAAACTCGTTGTTCCACACAAGACCGTAGGGAGATACCCGGTAGCGGGCGCCGTTGTGGCGGAATACCCGCTCTTTTTTAATGTCATAGTCAAAGTACTTAAAGGTGATCTGACGACGGCGGTTGATGGCCGTGTGCAGATTATCGACATTG
This sequence comes from Lawsonibacter sp., assembly GCA_045596065.1. GTDB lineage: Bacteria > Bacillota > Clostridia > Oscillospirales > Oscillospiraceae > Lawsonibacter. Next base: position 3,047 of record JAZOBP010000027.1, read on the forward strand.
TAGTAAATGCCCTCGTTGGCAGTCTTGGCCCGGCGGTTGACAAAAACCTGACGCTGCAGCTCACGGGCCTGATGTGTGCTGGCCAGCTTTTCCAGCTTGCCGATCAGGGCGTCGCTTTTGCGCTTGGTCACAAAACGGGAGGATTGCACCGCATCAACCAGCAGCTTCAGCTCAGCCAGTTCAAACTCGCGCTGACCGATAAACCAACCGGAAGAATGCCCCTTACGGCACTGGACGTCGATGCCCAGTTCTGAAAGCGCCTCCAGATCGGAGTAGACACTCTTGCGCTCGGCCTTGATATCCCAACGTGCCAGATCATCAATTAACTGTGCGACGGACAGTGGGTGATCCTCGTCAGAGCGCTCCAGTAGGATCTGATACAGGCGAATGAGTTTGAGTTTTTGATTGGCGCTTTTTGCCATAGTGTTGACCTCCTTTTTATGAAGTATATCACAACAAGAGTCCGATAAACAGGACTTTTAAATTGTATCATATGGAGGGACAAAACACAAGCAGGAGGAGAAAAATATTGCGATAACAAGAATGGTGTGGTAAACTCTCCTAAGGGATAGTCGGCAACGGGCTGCCTTGTTGTGGGAGGAATCGTGATGACAACGAAAGAAACTATGCGAGCCGTGGCAGAAGAACTGATTTGTCACGACCTTAAAAATGGAAAGCGTTATCTTGCGGAGCGAGATGTCGAACATACGCCGGTGTATCTGTGGGCCTTTGCACTGGGTTTTTTGGTGGTGATGAACGCAGTTTCTCTGGTCCTGACCCGGCATTTTTCGGATCTGCTGTCCAATGTGATCGCCGGCGGTATTTTTGCGTTCTTGGCTTGGCTTGAGATCAGGAACATGCGCAATACAGCTGCACAGCGCAAACGCGCCAAAGAGTTAGAGGAAAAGCATGACATGCTGTGTGCCAAGCTGGATGGTCTGAACCGGGTAGAAGGCGGACCCAATATCGCACCTTGGTGGAACGCCATGCCCTTGGGCGCTGCGAGCTTTCATACGGATCAGTGTTTAATGTGGAGTCCCTTTGCCCGTACCTACATCGATGAGGACGGTGTGGAGCGGATCAATCGGGGTGATGCTGACCGTGAGATCACCGGTGCGGAGCTGTTCGCCCTGTGCGAGGATCCGGAGTACCGCTTCATGGTCGATAACGGTGTGGAGACGGATAAGACCTACCGCCTTGCGGAATTGGTCATTTGGCATCAAACGAAAGACGTGGTTCGGGAAACCAGAACCAAGAGTGTGGACGAGGTGGAACGGGAGCTGGCCGAGTTCTCCGCCGGACTGGACGCCAAGGAGCGGGCTCGAAACCAGTGGGAGATCGGGCGGTCAGTCACCGATGACACCCGCAAGCTTTACGGCGTCATTGGGGACGAGGAGTACAGCAACCGCCTGACCCGGCGCATCGGCAAAGAGATGAGCGAGCGGGACCGGGTCTACCGAAACCGCACCGAGGTGACCGGCAGCTATGTGGAGTTTGAGTTCTGGTACACCCCTGTGGGTATGACGCTAATCGACGAGAACAATAATTATGCGGCGCACATTCTATACAAAACGTCCCGGGGAACCGAAATCTACTACATGGGCAAGGATAGCAGTATACGCAGAAAGCACACGCTTGCCCCGCTGAGCCGCGAGGATGCAAGCAATGTTATCCACGAAATGTGGAAGGCATTTACCTTTGGCGACATTGACCCCATTGCACCCAAGGCTGCTGCATTTACAGACCGGGAGTGGGCCTTTTGGGTGTATGCCCACTACTATAACAAGAAGTAAATAAATGTCCCGCGCAGGAGGATGGTGTCTCCTGCGCGGGACGTTTGTTTATTTCCAGCTTTCCCAGATCTCGGGGTGGTAGCCCACGGTGGCCTGCCTGCCGTTGCGGACGATGGGGGTGCTGAGCAGGGTGGGGTCCTCCAGAAACTTTTCCAGCTTATCCTGCTCATAGGCCAGATAGTGCAGCAGCGGTGCGTCCGGGTGCCTGGGGTCGATGAGAGCCTCCAGACCCACTGCGGCCTTGACACTGGTCAGCTCACCCCGACTCATGCCGTATTTTTTCAGGTCAATTGCCTGAAACTTAATGCGCCGCTCTTTGAACCAACGCTCTGCCTTTTTGGTATCGAAGCATTTGGACTTGCCAAAAATCTGAATGTTCACGACCGGACCCCTTCCGAAAAATGCTATAATACGCCCATTATAGCATATAGACATGATAACTGACAAGACGATTATTTTGATTATATGCGGGGGATAATAGGAGGGATCGAAGAAAAGGGGAGTGGATACACCGTGAAAGCTGTTATTTTGGCCGGAGGTGAGGGACAGCGGCTGCAGCCGGTGAGCGTGGGAACGCCCAAGGCGCTGCTGCCTCTGCTGGGACGGCCGGTGGTGGAGCACACCATTGCTCTGCTGCGAAGCCATGGCTTTACTGAGATCTGTATGGCGGTCTGCCTCCACGCCGAGCAGCTCAAGGCCTGCCTTGGTGACGGGAGTCGTTTGGGCGTAACGCTGACATGGGCAGAGGAAGAAACCGGCTTGGGTACGGCAGGGGCGGTGTGCAACTGTCGGGCACAGCTGGGGGAGAGCGATGTGCTGGTAGTCAGTGGCGATGTGGTCAGCGATGTTGATCTGACGGAGCTGGTGCGCTTTCATCGGGAGCATGGAGGAGCGGCGACGATCGCAGTCTGTTCCCATCCCCGGCCGTTGGAGTACGGACTGGTGGTCACAGATCAGACCGACCGGGTGACCGGCTTTGTGGAAAAGCCCGGCTGGGAACAGACCGTGACCGACCGGGTAAACACCGGCATATATATGTTGGATGCTTCTGTGGTAAAGGGACTGAACGGGCAGGAGCAGCCGGATTTTGGTCGGGATGTATTCCCGGGCCTGCTGACCCGGGGCGAGGCATTGTATGCCTTTCACGTGCAGGGGTACTGGCGGGATGTAGGTGACTGCACCGACTATCTGGACTGCTGTGCCGAGGTCCTCAGCGGTAAAATAAAGCTTGACATGGGCCTTGAAGAGACCGCCCCCGGGGTGTGGAGTGCCGCAGAAATACCCGACGGGGTGGAGATCATTCCGCCTTGCTGGATCGGGCCGGAAGTGATACTGGAGCCGGGCAGTCTCATCGGCCCCCATGCGGTGTTGGATCGGGGCAGCCGGGTGGGGCGGCGCAGTCTTGTCCAGCGCAGCGTTCTCATGGAGGGCGCACAGGTGGGACAGCGGTCGACCCTGTACGGGGCGGTGCTGTGCCGGGACGCCCGGGTCGGGGACGAGGCTGTGCTCAATGAGGGCGTGGTGCTGGGTCAAAATGCGCTGGTACAGGACCGTGCGGTGCTTATGGAACGGGTGCGCCTCTGGCCGGGCCGGACAGCGGCAGAGGGCTGTCGGCTGTCGTGTTCCGTCACTGGCACGGGCCGGGCAGGACAGCTGCGCTTCGGTGACGGAGGTGTGATCCGGGGCGTGCTGGGTGAGGACGTGGGACCGGAACAGATGCTGATATTGGGCAGCGCCCTTGCCAATCAGGGCAAGGTCGGCATTGGCAGCTGGGGCGGCCCGGGGGCGCAGATGCTGCTGCGCTCCGCCGTCAGCGGTGTCACCGCCGGAGGCGGCACGGCTCTGGTGCATGATATGGAATGTCCGGCTCAGGCGGCGTGGATGGCCGAACACTGCCAGCTGCCGGTGAGCCTGTTTATCCAGCAGGAGGGTCAGCGTATCTATCTGCATCTGTTTGACAATGCCGGACTGGCCCTTACCCGTCAGCGCCAGCGCAAGCTGGAGCAGGCGGTACTGCGTGGCCCGGTGTGTCAAACTCAGCCCGGTGACGTAGGCGGCTGCGAGCATATGAGTATCGGCCCACGGGACTACGCCCGGGACGGCGCCAGACGCAGTGCGCTGGGCCGCACCTCCCATCGCACCCTGCGTGTGGCGGTGGAGGGGAACGGGCCTGCCGACCGGGCCCTGCGGGCGGTGCTGGAGGAGCTGGGCTGTGTGGTGGTTGACCAGTGGCGTCGGGGAATCCCGGCCTTTCAGGCAAGCTATGGCGGTTTTCGGCTGACCGCCCGGGACGAGAGCGGGGCCATGCTATCCCCTCAGCAGCTGCTGACTATGGTGGCACTGATCGAGATGGAGCAGGGTGCGGGCCGTCTGGCTGTGCCGGATGATGCCAGTGCCGCCATCGAGCTGGTGGCCGGCGGCTTTGGTAAGCCGGTCTGGCGTCTGGGCCGGGACGGGGAGGCGGCCCGTGAGCTCTACCGTACCCAGCCGTGGCTGCGCCACGCCGCGTTTGCCGCCGCACGCCTGTGCTCACGCATGAGCGGTGCCTCCCAGCGGCTGGAGCAGCTGGCAGCCAAGACCCCGCGCCTGTGTGCGTGGCGGCGTGAGGTGTCCCTCACCCGGGATCGGGGCGAGATCATGCGTCTGCTGTCCCAGCGGACACAGGGGGCTGACTATGTGGGGGCGGGGATGCGTTTGCGTACCGGAGGCGGCTGGGTCTATCTGGTGCCGCTTGCACGACGCCGTGCCCTGAAGGTGGTGGCGGAGAGCGCAGATATGGAGCTGGCTGCCGAGCTGTGCGACCTCTATGCGGATAAAGTGCGGCGTCTGGATGGAGAGCGGACAAAATAAGACTGTACTTTCCACCCCGAATGTGGTATGATACCTGCGACCGATGGGACATTTAGACGTGTGATACGTCTGAATATATAAAAATGTCTGCCGATACAGCGGCAGTCATCCAATCACAACAGGACAGAGCACAAGGCGGTTGACCGTAGGGATAAAGCCTTATGACCAACCGCCTTCCAGGGGCAGAACCGCTTCCTTTTCCCGGCGAGGCAGGGCCGGGACATGCGCAGAGGTCTGTACCCCCGGCTGCCGTGCGCCCGACGCATGGTCGATTTGTCGTGCTCTGAGCCTACATACTTTTATGTATAAGGAGTTATTATGGCAGAAAAACTGAAAATTATTTCCCTTGGCGGTCTGGACGAGATCGGCAAGAATCTCACCGTGTATGAGTACGGCGGCGACATCGTTGTGGTGGACGTGGGCATGGGCTTTCCCGATGACGACATGTACGGCATCGATGTCGTCATCCCCGACGTGAGCTATTTGATCAAAAACCAGAGCAAGATCCGGGGTATTTTCCTCACCCACGGGCATGAGGACCATATTGGCGCCCTGCCCTATGTGCTTCGGGATGTCAACGCCCCCATTTATGCTACCGGCATGACGGCCGGTCTGGTGCGGCTCAAGCTGGAGGAGCACCGTCTGCTGGACAAGACCAGGATCACCGTCTGTCAGGCGGGGGATGTGATCAAAGCCGGCAAATTCAGCGTGGAATTTATCCGGGTCAACCACTCCATTGCCGATGCGGTGGCATTTGCCATCAAGTGCCCTGTGGGTACGGTGGTGCACACCGGCGACTTCAAGATCGACCCCACCCCCGTACAGGGCGGCATGATCGATCTGGCCCGTCTGGGTCAGCTGGGCAACGAGGGCGTGCTTGCCCTGCTGTGCGACTCCACCAATGTAGAAAACCCCGGCTATACCAAGAGCGAGCGCAGCGTGGGTGCCAGCTTCGATGCTCTCTTCCGTGGCTGTGAGGAGCGCATCATCATCACCACCTTTGCCAGCAATGTGGATCGTCTGCAGCAGATCATCAATGTGGCGGCCCGCTACGGCCGCAAGGTGGCGGTCACCGGCCGCAGCATGGAAAACGCCATGAAGGTGTCCGCTGAACTGGGCTATATGAACATCCCCGACGGGGTGGTCATGGACCTGGCACACATCAAGTCCCTCCCCAAAGAAAAGGTCTGCATCATCACCACCGGCAGTCAGGGCGAGACCATGTCTGCGTTGAGCCGCATGGCCTTCTCCACCCATAAGCAGGTGGATATCCTGCCCGGTGACCGGGTGATCATTTCCGCCAGCGCCATCCCCGGCAACGAGAATGCCATCGGCAACGTGGTCAACGAGCTGTGTCGCAAGGGTGCCGATGTGGTCAACGAGCGCAATCTGGCCCTCCACGTGTCCGGTCATGCCTGTCAGGAGGAGCTCAAGATCGTCCATGCACTGGTCAAGCCTCGGTTCTTTGTCCCTGTCCACGGCGAGCAGCGTATGCTGCAGCGTCACGCCCGTCTGGCCTGTGAGATGGGCCTGCCCCCTGAAAACGTCCTCATCAGCGAGATCGGCCGTGTGATGGAGTTTACCCCTACCTCCGCCAGACTGGCCGGTACCGTCACCGCCGGTCAGGTCTTTGTGGACGGCTACGGCGTAGGCGACGTGGGCAGCGTGGTGCTGCGTGACCGCCGGCATCTGGCTCAGGACGGCATGATCGTGGTGGTCATGGCCATGTCTGCTGAGGACGGTGCTCTGGTCTCCGGCCCGGACATCATCACCCGTGGCTTTGTCTACGTCAAGGAGTCCGAAGGCCTTATGGACGAGCTGCGTCAGGTGGCACAGGAGGCCATTGACAGCGTGGACGGCCGCTACCTCACCGACTGGTCTGCCATCAAGAGCGTGGTCAAGGGCGATCTGTCCAACTACCTCTACAAAAAGACCAAGCGCAGCCCCATGATCCTGCCTGTGATCATGGAGGTATAAGCACACATTATATAATATACAGCCCGAAGGCCGTGGAGCGGTGCTCCACTCCCTTTTTTTACCAGTGGGAACAAATTAAAACCTCCTTCGTCAAACCTTATGTTCCGATACTGATGGGAAAATGGTGGAAAACCGTCAAAAATGGAACATTTTGGCGTTTATAACTCGGACAGACAGGAGAGATAGATCGGCTGTCCGGATAAAGAACGTCATGCCGGGGGCATAGCCCCCGGCCCTTATAAAACAAAGGAGGAACAATCATGACAAAAATCAAACGTGCACTGAGTCTGGCTCTGTCGTCTGCAATGCTGCTGGGCATGATGGTGACCGGCTCCGGTGCAGCCTTCCATGACGAAGACAAGATCGTCAACAAGGAAGCCGCCGCCATCACCGCAGGGCTGGGCCTGTTTGCAGGCACCACCGAGGGCAACTTTGACCCCACCGGCAACGTCACCCGTGCTCAGATGGCTGCCGTCATCTCCAAGATGATCTACGGCTCCGATGTCAACGCCGATTCCTTTAAGGGCGCAGGCAAGTTCAACGACACCGCCGACTTTGAAAGCGGCTGGGCCGAGGGCTACATCAACCTGTGCGTCAATCTGGGTGTTGTAGCCGGCTACGGTGACGGCACCTTCCGTCCCGGCAACGCCGTGACCACCGCCGAGGCCGCCACCATGCTGATCAACGCTCTGAAGATCGATGCCGGTAAGGGTATCTGGCCCATGACCGTCATGGCTGCTGCCGAGACCGCCAAGATCTTTGAGGGGCTCGACCCCAAGCCCGCTACCAACAGTGCTCTGATCCGTGACGAGCTGGCGGTCATGACGCTCAACGCTCTGAACTACAGCGCCGAGGGCAAGAACGTCTACAAGGTGGGCGACAAGAAGTTTAACGAGGCCATTGACGCCTATATCTATGCCAACTCCGTGGGCGGCACCGTAGAGGTGCTGGCCGGCGAGGATAGTCTGGCCACCTCTACGTTTGAGATGATCGCAACTCCCGGCGTCATCACCGGCAATCAGGCCACCGGTCTGGAGTACACCGAGATCGACGGCAAGCTGCATCTGGATCTGGAGACCGGGCTGGACATGCTGGGTCATTACGTCACTGCCTACTATGCCAAGGAGTTCCAGTCTGAAAACGAGCCCGGCAAGGCCTACTGCGTCTATGACGAGGCCAAGTACGTGGTGGTGGATGAGCCCGAGGTGAACACCAAGAAGGAATATATCAACTTCTTTGGTAAGTCCACCCCCGTCTACTCCGGCAGTGACATCAAGCTGTACGCCATGGACGGCAAGCACAAGGTGACTGAGGGTCTGGACCTCACCGGCATCTACGACGAGACCAAGTGGCAGGCCGCCGAGGGCACCTATGTCATCTTTGAGGGCAAGATCGTGGGTTACCACGCCCCCGAGGATCTGGCTGTGTCCAAGGTCAACAAGGTCACCGTCACCGCCGGCAAGGAGTCCATCACTCTGGCCGCCCCCTTCGGTCTGCTGAGCAACACCAAGGAGGATGACCGTGTGGTGGAGTACGAGGGCATCGCCAAGGGCGACATTGTCATTGTCAAAAACGCCCAGGATGCCGTCTATACTCTGGAGAAGCCTCAGATGATCCGTGGCAAGATCTCCCGCATTTCCGCCAACGAGTATGGCCAGAGCGTCATCACCGTGGACGGCAAGCAGTATGTGGCCGCCGGCCTTGACGTGGCCGTGGCCGGGCTGTCCGCTAACACCGACGGCAGCTTCAACTTTAACATCGACCGTGAGATCTACGTCTACGGCGACAAGTATCTGGGCTGGAAGAACGCCTCCTCTGAGGCTGATGTGTCCGACGTGGTCTTTGTCCTGGGCGATTACAGCGTGGACAATATGGACAGCTACGGCAACGAGGTGACCAGCATCTATGCTCAGGGCATTGACATGCAGGGCAAGGAGCAGTCCATCCTCATCGGTATTGACTACGCCGTCAACAACGCCCCCGGCTACAACGGCGCAATCAAGGATCTGGGTGTCGCCGAGCTGGACGAGGGCTACTACACCTTCAAGCTGTCCGACGACAAGGATGCCAAGAAGGCCAACATCATGGAGGCTGAGGGCGTGGCGGACTCCTACAACGCCGACGAGCCCTCCATCTACGTCAACTCCGTAGCCAACAAGAACTTTGATTCCAAGACCACCAGCGTCCGCACCGCCGGCAACGAGCTGGCCTTTATCACCGAGAACACCAAGTTCATTATTGCCGAGGGCTCTCTGGGCGATAGTCTGGACATCGCCGTCATGACCGGCTCCATCCGCATGGACAACGTCACCGCACCTGTGGTGCTGGCCCGTGACGCCAACGGCAACGTGACTCTGGAGGTCATGGTCATTGGCGTGGATACTCTGGGTATTATGGCTGAGGACTATATCTATGTCTCTCAGGCTCAGAAGGACGCCGTGGCCAACATCGGCAACGGCCAGCTGGAGTATCAGGTGTACTTTGCCAAGGACAACAAGGTGGACACCATCGTGGTGGAGTCCCCCATCTCCGCCGCCGGCTTCTACACCTACACCTATGACGCCAATGATAAGATCTACGATCTGGACCGTGCCGAGGCCGACAACGACATCGTCTTTGCCGGTGAGAAGTTTGTCAGCCAGTTTAAGGGCAGCCTGGTCTCCACCAACATCCACGGCCTCAACGCCGCCGATGCCAAGATCTTTGATGCCCGTGCCGATAAGGTCATTGCCGACAGCGATATTCCCGCCATCGAGTCCCTGTCCGATATGACCGACGCCGTTCTGGCCGACCACGCAGTCACCTTCTCCGCTCTGGTGGACGAGGATGACAATGTGACCACCATCATCATCACCGCCGTGGAAGAGGTTAAGCCCTAAGCTGCGGCCGGTAACAAAAGCCTTTGCGCCCGCTTCT
>JAZOBP010000028.1:0-5206 GCA_045596065.1 Lawsonibacter sp.
AGACATTTGTCTCCCTAAGACCGCTTGGCCTCCGACTTGATGGGATGCGCCGTCCCCACCGACGGAGATGCCGCCGTGGGTGGCGCCGATCTTCACGTTCAGGTGGGGGTAGCCGATGGAGTTGCGGATCTGCTCAAAGGCACGGCCGGCAGCGAACATGGCAAAGCTGGAGGCAAAGGGCACCAGACCGGCGGTGGAAGCACCGGCGGCCACGGCAATCATGTTGCCTTCGGCGATGCCGCAGTTGAAGTGGCGGTCGGGGAAAGCCTTCTTGAAAATGCCGGTCTTGGTAGCACCGGCCAGGTCAGCGTCAAAAACGATCAGGTCGTCATGCTCGGCGGCGATCTCGCTCAGGGCGTTGCCGTAGCTGTCGCGGGTCGCGATCTTCTTCACATCTGCCATTTTACATCGCCTCCACTTCTGCCAGCTGGGCCTTCAGTTCGGCCATAGCCTGGGCGTATTCCTCGTCATTGGGAGCCTTGCCGTGCCAGCCGGCGTTGTTCTCCATAAAGCTGACACCCTTGCCCTTAACGGTCTTCATGATGATGGCAAAGGGCTTGCTGGTGGTGGCCTTAGCCTGAGCAAAGGCACCCTCCAACTGCTCAAAGTCGTGGCCGTCCACCACAGCAACGTCAAAGCCGAAGGCCTTGAGCTTGTCCTCGATGGGATAGGGGCTCATGACGTCGGCGACCTTGCCGTCGATCTGCAGGCCGTTGTTGTCAATGATGGCACAGAAGTTGTCCAGGTTGTAGTGGGCGGCAAACATCATAGCCTCCCAGACCTGACCCTCCTGGATCTCACCGTCACCCAGCAGGGTGTACACACGGTTGGTCTTGCCCTGATACTTGGCGGCCAGAGCCATGCCGGCGGCGGCGGAGATGCCCTGACCCAGAGAACCGGTGGACATATCCACACCGGGGGTCTCGTTCATGTTGGGGTGGCCCTGCAGATAGCTGCCGATGTGGCGCAGAGTGGGCAGATCCTCCACGGGGAAGAAGCCGCGGTGAGCCAGAGCGGCATACAGGCCGGGGGCGGTGTGGCCCTTGGACAGCACGAAGCGGTCACGGTCGGCCCACTTGGGGTACTTGGGATCGACGTTCATCTCCTTAAAGTACAGGTAGGTGAACACGTCGGCGGCGGACAGGCTGCCGCCGGGATGGCCGGCCTTGGCGCCGTAGGTGCCCTCGATGACACCCATGCGGACCTTACAGGCCGTTTCCATCAGCTGTTTTTTCTCGCTGATCGTCATGGAAAACTACTCCCTTCATAATTGCCTCGGTATTAAGACAAAAAGCTTCATGCGGCAGGCCGCATGACATGATTATAATCATATTATAAGTCATTCGGGCGAAAAGCGCAAGAGTGTGAGGAAATGAAGATGGAATATTTTGTACGAATTGCCGTTGTACGGGCCGGGGCGATGTGGTAATATTGGCCTATGTGAGGAGGGATCTGCATGGATCAGAATATTCAGGTGGGCTATGGCCGTGTGGATATTATGCCCGAGGGATCTATAGAGCTGGGCGGACTGGGTAACGGCCCCTTCCGCAAGTCGGAGAATATTTTGGACACGCTCTACGCCACCTGCATTGCAATCACCGACAGTCAGGATCAGACTCTGCTGCTGATCACAATGGACCTGCTCCACGCCATGCAGGGTATGGTGGCCGATATGCGGGCCATCATCACCGAAAAGACCGGGGTCCCCGGCGAGCACATCATGATCGCCGCCACCCACACCCACGCCGGGCCCGACATCTTCAATCCCGGTCCTAAGACAGTGGACGACTACATCGTGCGCTGCGTCAACCGTGTGCCTCTGGCTGCAGAGGCCGCTCTGGCGGACCGAAAGCCTGCCCGGGCATTTACCGCCGTGAAGCAGTTGGAGGACATGAACTTCGTGCGCCACTACAAGCGTGCGGACGGCACCTGCGGCGGCGATCTGGCCGATAATCCCTGGGTGGGACACATGACGCAGGCCGATCCGCGTATGCGTGTGGTGCAGTTCAGGCGGGAGGAGGGCAAGGACATCCTGCTCATGAACTGGCAGGCCCATCCCTGCTTCACCGGACAGGCTGCCAGCAAGAACATCTCTGCGGACTACATTGCCTCCGTGCGCGGTTATCTGGAGGTCATGCTGGGCTGCCACTTTGCCTTCTTCCAGGGGGCGGGCGGCAATCTGACGGCCCGCAGCAAAATCAAAACAGAGGTCAGCTACCGTGAAATGGATGAATACGGAAAGCATCTGGGCGATGCAGCTATTTCGGCGCTGGAAAATGTGCGGGAGCTGGAGCTTGGGCCCCTGCAGACCGTGCGCCGCCGGTATCTGTGCCCCGTGGACCACAGCACCGACGGTGAGGTGCCTCAGGCTGCCGAGCTTTGGAACTTCTGGCTCACCGCCAACGATATTCCCGAGTCCTACCGCCGGGCCAGAGAGCTGGGCTACGGCTCCCCCTATCAGGGCCGTGCGGTGCTGGAGCGTGCCTCCAAACCCGAGGCAGAGGAGCTGGAGCTCAATGCCGTGCGCTTGGGAGAGCTTGCCTTTGCCACCGCACCCTGCGAGATGTTCGACACCTGCGGTGCCTACGTCAAGGATAATTCACCCTTTGAAAATACCCTCATGCTGGCATACTGCAACGGCTCCTACGGCTACTTCCCCACAAAGTACGCCTTCGAGTACCGCTGCTATGAGAGCGACACCCACAAGTACGCCCCCGGCTCTGCCGAGGAGATGGCGGAGAACCTGGTGGAGATGCTCCGCACACTTAAGTAAATGTCCCGAAAAAAGTCCTTGCCCCGTAGGGCAAGGACTTTTTGCTGTAATCAGCGCAGGTTGAGCAGCTTGGAGCTGGTGATGGCAGTAATGTCCATCAGATCCAGCTTGGGTGTCTCGTGACACTCCACATAGTCGGCAATGTCGGCAAAGGTCTGCATGAAGATGGAGTGATTGCGCATGGTGGCAGAGCGCAGCACGAAGGCTTCCTTGATCTGCTCACAGTGCTCCATCAGGATCGCACGGGCGTGCTGCCGACGGCGGGCGATGGGGACGATCTTCTTTTGGTCTGCGTTTTGAGTCAGATCATAGATCTGCAGGAAGGCGATCCAGTCCTCCACCAGTACCTGATAGTTTTCACACTCGTAGGCCATGCGCAGTGCCATGGCCCGGTCACAGCCGGCAGTTTCGGCAGCCTGGCGGAAGATGGCCAGAGCCTCCTTGGCCATGGAGGCGGTGCAGTACATAAGCCGCTCGTAGTCCCGGCGCCAGGGCAGGATGACGGACAGACCGTTGCCGGGGAAGTGGCGGGGATAGGGCTGATCAGGCTTGAAATAGCTGTAGTAATAGTAGCCCAGCTCCCGCAGCAGCGTATGCATGGGGTTGAGTACCGTCTCCAGAGGCCGCTGGGCGTCCTTGACAGCTGGGCGTTCCTCTGTGATCCAGTCCATGAGCCGATAGGCGTGGCGTACCTGCTCCTGCAGCGGGGCAAAATGCCGGGCCACATAGCGGTCCGTCACATCCTCCACTGAGCCGCTGGCGGCAAAGTTCCAGCCGTAGTCGGCAAAGCAATCGTGGATGCGGTCGTAGCTCCTGTCCCACATGGCGTACAGGTAGACGCCCTCGCCGCATTTGGCGTTGTGATTCATCTCGGCCATGATCTGGCAGTTGCGCAGGGGGTTGGTCAGCATGTTCCAGATATAGTAGCCGTTCCAGGGGCAGAAGAAGGAGCGCAGACCCAGCTCGTCGGGCTGAACCACAAAGTCCACCTGTTCCTTGATGTCCTTGTAGCACCACCAGTCCAGAAACAGCACGTCACGCAGCCCCTCCTCGTCAATACGGGCCATAAACTTGTCGGCAAAGTAGCCCAGCTTTGACACCTTGCGGGCCAGCATGTCATTGGCGATAATAACGGACTTCATGCCCTTTTCCTTCAGGTGCTTGAGGACCTTGACTGCATGCTCGATGAAGATCTCGGTGCGCTCACGTTCCCGGCACTTGGGGCAGCGGCACCAGGCGGACTTTTGGACGTAGGGGTTTTCGGGGTCTACACCGAACTGATCCCACACCTCATCCAGCAGGATGTTGAAGGTGTACATTTCGTTGGGGAGCAGATACTCGTCGATGATCTGGTCATAGACGGAGAACAGCAGCTGATAGGTCTCATCGCAGCTGGTGCAGAAACCGGTGGGGTTGGTGGTGCCGTCCTCGTTTTTGGGGGCGACCTGGGGCAGCATTCTGGGGAAGAGCGTGTTGTGTCCCAGGGAGTTGATGCCGGGGATCACGTGAATGCCCCGGTCCTTGCAGTAGCGGACAATGTCGCCCAGCAGATCATCCCGGTAAATGGGGGGGAGGGTCTCGTAATCGTACCATTTGCCCTCACTGGGGGACCAGTACTTGACCGTCATGGGGGTCTTGAACTGGGGGTATTTCTTCAAAGGCAGGTACAGATATTCGGCAACCCGTCCGTCGTACTGCATGACCCAGCAGCCATAGATGGCCAGAGACAGATGGTTGATCTTCTTTTCGGCCAGATCGTCGATCATGTCAAACCAGTCCTGCCGCTCCATAAGATTGGAGCCATAGCGGCACTCCTGTTTGTAGGCGCGGAAGGGGTTGTCCGGCCAGTCCAGGATGTCCGCCGCCGGGACGCTGACCCGGTTATCCTCCCAGCGCAGCAGCTGCAGCAGGGTAAACACGCCGTAGAGCAGACCGCTGGGGCCAAAGCCGGTGACGGTAATGCCGTCGGGCCGGATCTGCAGGCGGTAGGCTTCGGCGGCGTTGTGCAGGCCGTCCGGGGCGCAGCCCAGCTCCAGAATGACGGGCAGCCCGTCGTCGGCAAAGCAGTTGCTGCCGCACTTACGGGTCAAATGGTCCTGCAGCTTCTCCAGCGCTGTGCGCACCGGCCCGGAATCGGCATGAGGTGCGGTGACATGAAAGCGGCTGTCGGTGGTCAGTGTGAGGGGCTCGTCCGCCTGCAGTATGATCTGCTGGGGAACGGGGGAGAGCATATCCTGAATACGCATGGTGTATCCTCCTTTTGTTTTTAGTACCATTGTAGTACAGGAGGGGGAAATAATCTTTCGAGTGCTTGGCAGAATTTTTAAAAATCTTGGCATGAAAGGACGAGAAAAGAATGGAAAAATAAAAGGCTTTCTTCCGTTGAAACGGGGATGCGCTTGTGTTATGCTGAATACAGCGTAAAATGGATCG
>JAZOBP010000029.1:0-5727 GCA_045596065.1 Lawsonibacter sp.
AGACGATCTCGCTGCGCACCAAGTACGACCCGGCCAAACGGCCTGAGTACGAGCGTATCGTCCGGGCCTATCTGGAGGGACGCTTTGAGGACATCCATCCTACCCGCAAGCAGGCCAACTACCTGTATTCCGAGTCCAGCCAGCTGTGCCAGCTGGAGGAGGGCAGGCAGGAGTTTATGGACGTACCGTTCAACGTGATGGCCTTCTGCGGTCTTGCTCTGGCCGGAATCCCCGGCGAGCCCTTCAACGAGGTGGGCAAGTACCTGCGGGCCAACGTGCCATTCCCGGTCACCTGTGTGTGCTGCCAGACCAACGATGCGGCCGCCTACTTCCCCATGGAACGGGATATGGAGCTTGGCGGCTACGAACGCTACTGCTCGCCCCATGCCAAGGGCACCACGGAGGAGCTGATGCACGCCGTACAAAAGCGGCTGTCCCAGCTGTGACGCCCCGGTAGTTACTTAGTTTGTTCAAAGCATAAAGATAAGAATAATTTTAAGGAGGAACCCAAATGAAGCACCTGATCAAGAAAGCAGCCGCCCTGACACTGGCCCTTGCTACGCTCCTGACTCTGGCCGCCTGCGGCAAGTCCGGCGGCGGCGAGACGTCCGGCAACGTGGATGCAGAGGGCAGAAAGACCCTGACCATCGGCATCCAGCAGAACATCAACGTCAGCGACTACGAAAACAACTACTTTACCCAGTTTATGGAAGAGCGTCTGAACTGCAACATCGAGTTTGTGCTCTTCGACTCTGCCAATGCTACCCGCAAGACCCAGATGAACACCATGCTCGCCGGCGGCGAAAAGCTGCCCGATATCCTGTTCTACTGCTTCCTGTCCAAGGAGGATCAGCAGTACTACGGCGAGGAGGGCGTGCTGGTGGATCTGGCCCCCTACTTTGACAACTACGAGACCTGGGATCTGGCCCAGAAGTATGACTGGGGCACCAAGATGTACGAGTGGCAGAAGGACGACCCTGCCTCCATCGACTACGTCCTGAACGGTATGCGTACCCCTCAGGGCAATATGTACGCCTGGCCCGCCCTTACATCGAGCCAGTATCTTGACCCCCAGACCCAGATGTACATCAACCGGGAGTGGCTGGATAAACTGGGTCTGGAGATGCCCACCAACTGGGAGGAGCTCATTGAGGTGCTGCGCGCCTTCAAGTCCGGCGACCCCAACGGCAACGGCGTGGCCGACGAGATCCCCATGCTGGGCTTCGGCACCCACATCTACGGCAACATCCCCCAGTGGACGGTCAACAGCCTGGGCAAGACCTACTGGAACGAGAACGGCTTCTTCTCCGTCACCGACGAGGGTGAGGTCTACCTGCCCTACGTGCAGGACGGCTACCGGGAGGGTCTGCGCATTCTCAACAGTCTTGTGGATGAGGGCCTGATGAACTCCCTGACCTTCACCGTGACCAAGGACGAGATCAAGTCCATCCTCACCCCCGCCTCCGGCGTGCCCACGGTGGGCGTCATGAGCGGCCACCGCACCGTCCACATGGATACCGAGAGCTCGGACGTGTTCATGCAGTACGAGGTGCTGCCCCCCTTCGAGGGCTCCTATGTCGGTCAGGGTGTGGGCGGCAGCAACCGCTACTTCTTCATCACCACCGACTGTGAGGACTTTGACCTGGCTGCCGAGTTTATGTTCCAGTTCTGCGGCATTCCTGAGGTCTACTATGCCAGCCGCTACGGCAAGGAGGGTGTGGACTGGGAGTACTGCACCGACTACGACACCGGCCTGCAGCTGCCCTATATCCTCAACGACCAGGCCTACAACGGCATCAACAACAGCACCTGGTCCGTGGGCGGCCCCAACTACAACTACTGGGATGAGATGACCCCCTTCCAGGAGGGTGACCCCAATCCTCCCAGCGATGTGTACGATATGGATGCCCATATGCTCCATATCCGTGAGGACCTGACCAAGTATTACGCAGAGGCATACAAGAACAACCCCATGCAGGTGCAGTATCTGCCCAACTTTACCCAGGATGAGATCGACGAGAACGGCAACATTCAGGCCAACCTGAAGGAGTTCTTCAAGGAGCAGCGCGCTCTGTTTGCCGTGGGTCAGCTGGACATCAACGACGATGCCGTCTGGGCAAACTACATCAAGACCGCCGAGGGCATGGGCATGAACACCCTGGTGGAGAACGCCCAGGCCGCCTACGACCGCACCTACAACAAGTGATCCTGCCCAATACCCCGGGCGTCCATCCAAAACGGGATGGATGCCCGGGACATCGGGCTTTTAAAGGAGGAACCCCATGAACAAAACAGTACGAAAGCTCACCGCACTGCTGGCCTGTCTGGCCCTGCTGCTGGCTCTGGTTCCTGCGGCCACGGCAGACGCTGCGGCGGCTCAGGTCATCTACGACCGCACGGCTGTGGGCGATGTGACCCAGGACATGACTCTGGCCTGGGTATCCAATGTCACATCCGCCGCTGCGGCCTATATGGACACCGAGGGCCGCAAGTACGCCACCTTTAACACCCGCAACGCCGGTGCCAAGGGTGAGTATACCTACATCGATGTGGATCTGGACTACGCCATGGACGACAGCGGCACTACGCTGCCCCCCTACGGTGTCAACTTTGACGTCGACGCCTACGAGGCGGTCCACCTGACCTTTACCTACGCCTTCTGCTACAACGACATCCTCAAAAGCTACGATCTGGGCCGTCTGGGCCTGACCCGTGTGTACCTGTCCTGCGACAACGGCAAGACCTGGACGCAGGACTATGTGGGCATCGACAAGCAGACCTATCTGGGTGCCGGTACCATGACAGATGGAGAAAACCCCGAGTTCTCCCTGTTTGAGGTCACCTGCGACCTGACGGACATCCTGCCCAAGGACGGCACGGTCACCAACATCCGCATTATGCCCGTAGGCGAGCACGAGATGCACGCCCATGCCTCCTATGCCGCCAACGTGAGCCTGTATCAGGTGAAGGTGCTGGGCTACAAAAAGGCCTTCGACGCCCCTGACCTGAGCAAGCCCGACCTTATTCCCATGGATGAGGACACCATGCGCGCCATCGTGGTGGAGCACGCCAAGCGCAACACCGCCGGCTTTGAGTGGACTCCCGCCGAGACCAACGGCTACTTTATCGCCGGCATTACCTACCGCGGCATGGGCTACGCCGCCCAGAACTCCGCCGGAAGCTCCTCTTACGAAAAGGCGGTCTCCGTGCTGGACGACAAGGGCGTGTCCCACTCGGACGTGATCCTGGGTACGGACGGCGGCGCTACCATGTCCGACATCCTCACCCGTGTGGCTCCTGTGCTCGTCAACGGTACGGCCCACAACCTGTCCACCGGCTGGCTCACCCCTCTGGGTGATGTGACCCTGAAGCTGCCCGGCAGCAATGAGCCCAACTACCGCACCGGCCACGGCGGCGTCACCGCCGAGATGGCCTACGAGAGCTACGCTCTGGTCAAGCCCGGCGACGTGTTCATCTCCACCGCCGGCTCCACCCAGACCATGCTGGCCAGCGGTGCGGCCAAGGTGGTACGTACCGCCGACGGCGCCATCGATCCCAACGCCAGTACCATCAAGGTCATCAACACCCCCGTGTCCGCCCCCAGCTACGTCTATGATGTGGACGGCAAGCAGGTGCGCACCACCGCCGTGCCCGACACCTATCTGGCATCCAATCCCAGCGCCAAGGTTCTCTACGGCACCGTGTTCTGCGTGGACCACGAGCTGACCTTCTACGAGATCTGGAACGGCAAAGCTGCCACCACCTCTACCCCCGTGGTCCGCTCCGGCCACATGGCCTTTACCATGAACGCCTATACCCAGGGCGGTGTGGAGGCGGCCCGCATCGACATCAGCAGCAGCTTTGACCCCGACAACGCCCGTGCCGGTGTCATTCTGGGCGTGGACAGCAGCTACCGCCTGATTTCCGGCACTGCCGTGCTTACTGATCTGACCAACAACAAGATCCTCTACGAGGGGGAGCACTTCTTCCGCTTCAACGCAAGCTCCAGCATGTATGAGGATCTCGCCCTCAACGACGCCATGGCCGTCCTAACCGAGGGCAGCTACCGTCTGGAGATCAGCATCAAGAGCGGCCCCGTCACCGACCTTACCACTCTGGAGGTGCCCTCCACCAAGGTGATGGACGAGACCTTCACCGTGCGCAAGTCCGAGCTGACTCTCACCGCCGACCGCACTCTGGCCCATCAGGGCGAGCAGGTCACGCTGACCGTTGCGGCTCTGGGTGCAGCCGACCGCATAAAGGCGGGCATTTCCTATGATATGAATTTGTTTGAGCTGGATGTGGAGGCCACCCGTAAGGCAAACCCCGGCATCGACATTCAAATCGACAATCTGACCCAGACAGTGAAGGTGGACTGCAATGCCGCTCAGATCGAGCTGATCTTTACCGCTCTGCGCAGCGGCTCCGAGCCCATTCTGGGCGGAGACGCCCCCAGATTTACTGTCACGGATAATGCTGTGGCCCGTCCGGGCGGCACCCTGACCGACGGCTTTGCCCGGGGCAACTATGTCCCGGTGGAGCTGGGCTACAACCTCAAGGTGTTCCGGGATTATCTGCCCGGCTGGGATCTGGTTTTGGTGTTCACTATGGAGATCGCACCCTTTACCTATGACGGCCACCCCATGTACAATGTCAGCCAGGGCGGCTATCTGGTGGACGGTCTGGGCTTCCCCTGTACCTATGCATGGCTTGCCCCCAACGCCGACACCGAAAGGCTTGCCCCCGGCGCCGAGGCCGGTGCCGATGTTAACTGCGGCGCCGACGCCAACCTGAGCGGCTGGGTGGATCTGGCCGATGCCCAGCAGGTGGCCAACGTCCTCAAGGGCGCAGTCACCCCCAACACCGATATGGCCCGCTGCATTGCCGCCGACGTGAACAAGGACGGCAAGGTCACCCCGGATGACGTCACCGCCATCTGGGACGAGATCCGCTGAGAAAGGGAGGGTAATATAAATGAATAAAAAGATGTTTGCCCGCCTGGTCTCTGCCGTGCTCACGGCAGCCCTGCTGCTGCCCTGTCTGGCTGCGGCGCCCGTATCCTCCAAGGGAGACTACGAGGTGGTCTACTCCTGGAGTGCCTCCGACCACTCCCGTGCGGAAAACGCACAGATCATGAAGAACAACTCCGTCCCCCGCAAAAATTATGTCTATGATCCCACTCTGGCGCTGAGCTCCAAGTCCAACTACGACTTTGCCGCCACGGTGTATACCGAGGACGGCCCCCGGTCCATGAGACTGTTTTGCATCCGCCAGACCGGTGATGCCGACGGCGGCCTGACCATGGCATCCACCGGCGCCCAGATGAAGACCGTGGAGCCCCCCACTATCTGGATGACCGAGATCGCCAACAACCCTATCATCCCCAAGCTCTATGACACCCTTGCCCTGACCCACGTGCTGGGCGTGCGGCCCGAGACCATCAGTGAGATCAACATGCTCCGTGATGACGACGCCCTCTGGACCGTCACCACCAACAAGGGACAGAGCTGGACGGTGGGTATGCGCAACTGGACGCTGCTGGGCTCCGGCGAGATTGGCAAGTATCCCGGTATCTTCTATCAGATCACCTCCGAGCCTCTGGTGCCCGATCATATCGTCCTTGCTCAGGGCGAGCGCATCAACGGCATCACCTACCGGCCCTTTGGCGACGTGACCGCCTGTACCCGCGGCGGCTTCTTCATGTTCACCGATGTGGAGATCCGTGGC
>JAZOBP010000030.1:0-2119 GCA_045596065.1 Lawsonibacter sp.
GTCAACGGCCAGTACGTCAAGGAGTACTGGGGCGAGGGCTCCAACCGTGCCCGCAACTGGCAGCGCTACGATCTGGGCGGCAAGTCCGATCTGGCCTTCGAGGAGGGCGTGGACTCCTATGTCACCTATGCCGGCCCCCTGCACGACAACGTGGCCAAGAGCCTGTACAAGGTCAAGTCCACCATGTGCAACTGCGGCGTGCTCACCATTCCCGACCTGCAGCGCGAGGCCAAGCTCACCGTTGTCTCCTCCACCAGCATTGTGGAGGGCGGCTACCATGATGTCACCCTGCGCACCACCGCCAACAACCGTTAAATACAAACAATGCACTTGACGAAAAGTCAACTGCGTGCTATCCTTATATCAGCGATATGACTGACGGAAGTGGATAACCACACGAAGTATCGCCAGCGCACTGAGCGTTGAATGCCGACCGTCTGGGCGCACTGAATTACATTCGGTGCGCCCTTTTTTAATGGGCGTCACCGACACCAATATACAGGAGGAACAACACCATGGAATTTAAGACTGACATTCAGATCGCACAGGAGTGCAAAATGCAGAAGATCACCGAGATCGCCAAGGTCGCCGGTGTGGACGAGAAGTATCTGGAGCTGTACGGCAACTACAAGGCCAAGATCGACTACTCCCTGCTGAAAGAGAGCAACCGTCCCAACGGCAAGCTGATCCTGGTCACCGCCATCAACCCCACTCCCGCCGGCGAGGGCAAGACCACCACCACCGTAGGTCTGGCCGACGGTCTGAAGAAGCTGGGCAAAAACGTTGTGGTGGCTCTGCGCGAGCCCTCTCTGGGCCCCGTGTTCGGCGTCAAGGGCGGCGCTGCCGGCGGCGGCTACGCCCAGGTGGTTCCCATGGAGGACATCAACCTCCACTTTACCGGCGACTTCCACGCCATCGGCGCGGCCAACAATCTGCTGGCCGCCATGCTGGACAACCACATTCAGCAGGGCAACGCGCTGGGGATCGACGTCAAGCGCATCGTATGGAAGCGCTGCGTGGATATGAACGACCGCCAGCTGCGCAACGTCATCGACGGTCTGGGCGGACGTATGCAGGGCGTGCCCCGTGAGGACGGCTTCGACATCACCGTGGCCTCCGAGATCATGGCGGTTCTCTGTCTGGCCTCCGACATTCCAGACCTGAAAGAGCGTCTGGCCCGCATTGTTGTGGCCTACACCTATGACGGCAAGCCCGTCACCGCCGCCGACCTGAAGGCGCAGGGCGCCATGGCCGCTCTGCTGAAGGACGCCCTCAAGCCCAATCTGGTGCAGACTCTGGAGGGCACTCCCGCCTTTATCCACGGCGGTCCCTTTGCCAACATCGCCCACGGCTGTAACTCCGTCATGGCCACACGCATCGCCATGAAGCTGGGTGACTACGCCGTCACCGAGGCTGGCTTCGGCGCCGATCTGGGCGCGGAGAAATTCCTTGACATCAAGTGCCGTCTGGCCGGTCTGACCCCCTCTGCCGTTGTGGTGGTGGCCACTGTTCGCGCCCTGAAAAACCACGGCGGCGTGCCCAAGGCCGAGCTGAACAATGAAAATCTGGAGGCGCTGGAAAAGGGTCTGCCCAACCTGCTGCAGCACGTTTCCAACATCACCAATGTCTACAAGCTGCCCTGCGTGGTGGCCATCAACGCCTTCCCCACCGACACCGCCGCCGAGCTGAAGCTGGTGGAGGACAAGTGCCGTGAACTGGGTGTCAATGTGGCCCTGTCCGAAGTGTGGGCCAAGGGCGGCGAGGGCGGCAAGGCGCTGGCCGAAGAGGTCATCCGCCTATGCGAGCAGCCCAACGACTTCACCTTCGCCTGTGATGTAAACGACTCCATTGAGAAGAACCTCATCGACATCGCCAAAAACGTCTACCACGCCGACGGCGTAGCCCTTACCGCCAACGCCCGCAAGCAGATGGCCGAGCTGGAAGCTCTGGGCTTTGACAAGCTGCCCATCTGTATGGCCAAGACCCAGTACTCCTTCTCCGATGACCCCGCCCTGCTGGGCGCACCCACCGGCTTCACCGTCACCGTACGCAACCTGAAAGTCTCCGCCGGTGCCGGCTTCCTTGTCGCTCTTACCGGCGACATTATGACCATGCCGGG
>JAZOBP010000031.1:0-4263 GCA_045596065.1 Lawsonibacter sp.
GGCGGGTAAGAGCAGATGCTTCATAGTGCCTCCCAAATCGGTTTTGAGACATGACTCTGCTATTAGAATACTCGTTTCCTGCCCGCTTTGCAAGAGAAGGATAAGGAGGAAATGCAAAAATGAATAAATTGAAATTATTCATTAAATTATGCATATGAACGAGAAAAAGCGGTTGATATATAAAAAAATGAGGACTGTCTATGACAAATAATGCATGAATATCTATTGACGGCGTATAAAAATAGTAGTATACTCTATCCTGCAATTTAAGGCAGTACAAGCTGCCTAAAAAAGGAGAGTTTTAAAATGAAGAAAATCATTGCTATGATCATGGCTATGGCTATGGTTCTGGCCCTGACCGCCTGCGGCGGCAGCGAGAAGGTCACCCTGAAGATTCTGGACACCGAGTACGCTGTCGAAGATTACGCTATCTGCATCGCCAAGGAAAACACCGACCTGCTGGACAAGGTCAATGCTGCACTGGCTGAGCTGACTGCCGACGGCACCGCTCAGAAGATCGTTGACAAGTACAACTCCGGTGTCGCTCACGACCTGGTGTTCCAGGCCAACGCTGAGGGCAAGGAAGAGCTGCACATGGCAACCAACGCCTTCTTCCCTCCCTATGAGTACTATGAGAACGAGACCATCGTGGGCATCGACGCCGAGATGGCTGCTGCCATCGCTGACAAGCTGGATATGAAGCTGGTCATCGACGACATGGAGTTCGACGCCATCATCACCGCCGTTGCCACCGGCAAGGCCGACATGGGCATGGCCGGTATGACCGTCACCGAGGAGCGCCTGCAGTCCATCAACTTCTCCTCCACCTATGCCACCGGTATTCAGGCCATCATCGTGACCGAGGACAGCAAGATCACCACCGTGAATGATCTGTTTGCTGACGGCGCCAACTACATCGTGGGCGTGCAGCAGGGCACCACCGGCGACATCTACGCTGAGGGCGACTTCGGTGCTGATCGTGTGTCCAAGTTCAGCAAGGGCAACGATGCCGTTCAGGCTCTGGTTACCGGCAAGGTCGACTGCGTCATCATTGACAACGAGCCTGCCAAGGCTTATGTTGCCGCCAACAACGGCTAATACAGTTTCGTTGGAATACACAGGGGCGGAGGACTCTCCGCCCCTGTTTTCCCGCTATAAACGATCAAGAAGGTGACTTACTTGAACTGGTTTGATAATCTCAAGCTGGCATTTCTGACGTGGTTTGATGGCTTCAAGGCTGACTTTATCCTCAACTTTGTGGAGGATAACCGCTGGAAGTACCTCACCACCGGTCTGACCAACACGCTGAAGATCACGCTGCTGTCCCTGCTCATCGGCGTGGCGGTGGGCGTTGTGGTTGCCATCGTTCGGGCCAGCCATGACAGCATTGCCGGAGAAATGCGTCCGGGCATTGGCCGGTTCCTGCTCAAGCTGGCTAACGGCATCTGCAAGGTCTATCTGACCGTGTTTCGCGGCACCCCTGTGGTGGTGCAGCTGATGATTATGTACTACATCATCTTTGCTTCCTCCCGCAACGGTGTGGCAGTGGCATCTCTGGCCTTTGGTATCAATTCCGGCGCCTATGTGGCTGAGATCTTCCGCTCGGGTATCATGGCCATTGATGCCGGACAGATGGAGGCAGGCCGCTCTCTGGGCTTTGGCTATGTGGCCACCATGCGCCACATTATCCTGCCTCAGGCCTTTAAAAATGTCCTTCCTGCCCTGGCCAACGAGTTTATCACTTTGCTCAAAGAGACCTCCGTGGCCGGCTATGTGACGGTGCGTGACCTGACCATGGGCGGCAATATCATCCGCAGCGTTACCTATTCACCCTTCCTGCCGCTGTTTGCGGTGGCCCTGATCTACCTGGCACTGGTCATGCTCTTCACCTGGCTGGTAGGCAAGCTGGAGAGGAGGCTGAGAAACAGTGAACGATAATGTCATTATCAGCGCCCGTGACGTAAAAAAGCACTTTAAGGGCGGCCAGATCAAGGCGCTGGACGGCGTATCCACCGACATCCTCCGGGGTGAGGTGGTGGTAGTGGTGGGCCCTTCCGGCTCCGGTAAGTCCACCTTCCTGCGCTGTCTCAACCTGCTGGAGACCCCTACCGGCGGTCAGATCCTCTTTAACGGGACGGACATCACCGACCGCAAGGTGAACATCAATCTGCACCGTCAGAAGATGGGCATGGTGTTCCAGCACTTCAACCTCTTTCCTCACAAGACCATCCTGCAGAACATGACTCTGGCCCCTGTTCAGCTGCTGAAAAAGAGCAAGGCGGAGGCAGAGGCCAAGGCCATGGCCCTGCTGGAGCGTGTGGGCCTTGCCGACCGTGCCAACGCCTACCCCAGTCAGCTGTCCGGCGGCCAAAAGCAGCGCATCGCCATCGGACGTGCCCTGTGTATGGAGCCCGAGGTCATGCTCTTTGACGAGCCCACCTCTGCCCTTGACCCCGAAATGGTAGGCGAGGTGCTGGAGGTCATGAAGGCCCTGGCCCGTGAGGGCATGACCATGGTGGTGGTCACCCACGAGATGGGCTTTGCCCGTGAGGTGGGCAGCCGCGTGCTGTTTATGGACGGGGGCAAGCTGGTGGAGGAGAACACGCCCGAGGCGTTCTTTGCCAACCCCACCAATGAGCGTACCAGGCTGTTCCTGAGCAAGGTGCTCTGAGCAAATACATCCGGCGGCGTACCACACGGCTGTGGCACGCCGCCTTGTTTTATGGTATCATGGTGTAGAGGGGGGACGAGCATGGAGACGCAGCGCACCGTACACACGCCGCAGGGAGATCTGACCTATACCCTGTCTCGCAAATACATTAAAAACTACAACCTACGTGTCCGGCAGGGTCGGGTGATGCTCTCTGTGCCTATGCCTGTCCGGGATCGGCAGGCAGACGAGTTTATCTGCGCCCGTATATCATGGATCATGGCCGCCCTTGCCCGGCAGACGGCCCAGCCCGGCCAGACTTTGATGCCGCCCCCACGGGAGCAGTGCCTGCAGATCCTTGCTGCTGCGGTGGAGCGGGTGTTCCCCCTTGTTTCACGGTTTGGTGTGACCAGACCGGTTTTAAAGGTGCGTGCCATGCGCAGCCAGTGGGGCAACTGCCACTACCGACAGGGCTATATTACCCTCAATACCGCCCTCGCCGCCTGCCCGGAGGAACTGCAGGATTATGTGGCCCTTCATGAGCTGGTGCACTTTCTCCACCACGACCATGGGCCGGGCTTTTATGGGCGTATGGATGCCCTGATGCCCGACTGGAAGCGTCGCCGTCTGGCTCTGAGAGAATACAGTCTGACCTGATTTTAAGCCGCTCTGCTATGTAGGGCGGCTTTTATAGTGTGGCACTCTTAGGTGGAGAGTGCTAAAATTAACGTCCTGTTCATAAAATAATTGCCCGAAGGCCTTGCATTTTTTCTGGAGACGGGGTACACTTGCGTTAGCACTCGAATGACGTGAGTGCCAATTCGACAAAATGCGCTTTGACCCAAACGGGGAAAAAGGAGTGAATGATTATGAACATGGATCGGTTTACGAAAAAGTCACTGGAGGCCCTTCAGTCTGCCCAGAGCCTTGCTGTGGAGCGGGGCAATCAGCAGATGGAGCAGGCGCACCTGCTGCTGGCCCTGATCAGCGATGAGCAGGGGCTGGTATCTCAGTTGCTGGCGGCCATGGATATGACAGTGCCCAGCCTGCGTGCAGCGGTACAGGCGCAGGTGGATAAGCTGCCACGAGTGTCCGGCGGCGGCCGTGAGGCGGACCGGATGTATGTTTCCCAGAGCATGGACAAGGCCCTGAAGGGGGCGGCGGACATCGCTCAGGCTATGAAGGACGATTACATCTCTGTGGAGCACCTGCTGCTGGGCCTGGTGGATCATGCCGACAGTACCCTTAAGAGCCTGTTTGACACCTACCGGGTCAATCGGGAGGCTATTATGCAGGCACTGGCCGGAGTGCGCGGCAATCAGCGTGTGACCACGGACGATCCGGAGCAGACCTATGATGCCTTGAACAAGTACGGCACCGATCTGGTGGAACGGGCCCGGCAGAATAAGCTGGACCCGGTTATTGGGCGGGACGATGAGATCCGCAATGTCATCCGTATCCTCAGCCGTAAGAGCAAAAATAACCCTGTGCTCATCGGCGAGCCGGGCGTGGGCAAGACGGCCATTGCCGAGGGGCTTGCTCAGCGTATCGTCAAGGGAGACGTGCCGGCCAGCCTGAAGGACAAGAGTGTTTTTTCGCTGGATATGGGTAGT
>JAZOBP010000032.1:0-10542 GCA_045596065.1 Lawsonibacter sp.
GCACGTACTCCTCATAGGGGCTTTCACCCGTAGCGAAGCCGATGTAGGGAGTGTTCCAGCACCAGGTCTTGTTGTTGGGGTTGTTGATGACGTGGTTGATTTTGTTGACGATCTCACGGCCGTCCACCTCGATGGTCTCCCAGTCCACGCCTTCCTCACCGAACTTGGCAACACGCTGGTTGTCCACCTCGTTGAGCTCAAACAGGAAGCGCATGGCGGTCTCCAGCCGGCCGCGGTCCACACAGTCGGTGGTGATGTGGGTCTGGTTGGAAACACCGGCGGGACGGATGGGGGTGTAGGCACCCTCCAGAGGCTCCAGAGGCACGTACTCCAGCACCAGGGGGCTGCCCTCGGTGGTGTGCTGGGGGGCGTAGCCGCACATAATACCGATGATGGCCTCGCCGCTGGCAGGAGTCCACATGCCGGGCATCTCGGTACGGTTGCCCACGGTCCAGGTCAGGGGACTGATGAGGCCCTCCTCGTACAGCTTGTTGATGGCACGCAGGCCCTCACGGTACTCGTCGGTGTTGTAGGGAACAAACAGCTTTCCGTTTTCGTCCACGTTGAAGAAGTAGTTATCGGAGACGAAGCAGAAGTTGTTCAGCAGCCAGGAGGGAATATCGGCGGCGTACACAGCGGAGACATTGGCGCCGCCCATCATGGCGATCTCGTCGGCCTTTCCGTTGCCGTTGGGGTCCTGATCGCGGAAGGCGATGCAGACATCCACCAGCTGCTCCCAGGTGCGGGGGGTCTCCAGACCAAGCTTGTCAAGCCATGCCTGGTTGATGTACACGTGGTTCATGATGGCATCGGACTTGGACACGCCGCCGCTGGGCCAGCCGTAGAGGTTGCCCTCGGCGGTGCGGTTGGCGTACATCATGCGCTTGTAGTTGTCCTCGCCCAGACGGGTCTGAGCCTGCTCAAACCAGTTGTACTCCTTGGCCAGCTCCCAGTCGGGGTTATCGAAGTAAGGGGCCAGATCCACAAAGTAGCCGTCCTTGCCGTAGGTGTGGACCAGAGTCTTGTCAAGGTTGACCCAGTTGAGCAGAATGTCGGGCATCTCCTCATTGGCCGCCACCATGGTGCCCAGCTGCTGGGCACGCTCGCCGTTGTTGGAGGAGAACTCCATAAACTCCAGATCAATGCCGAGCTTGTTTTCCAGATAGTGGGTCATGTAGTTGTCGTTGATGTCGGTGCAGTTGGGGGACATGGGCAGGCCGATGAGCAGCTTGCCGTCGCCGGCGTCCGCAGGGGACTTGCTCTCGTCGCCGTCCTTGCCGCAGGCAGCAAGGCTCAGGGCCATGGTCAGAGCCAGCAGCAGGCTGATGAGTTTCTTGGTCATTGTTTGATTCCTCCATTTTTTTAATATCTGCGGCAGGTATAAAGAGGGTCGCAGAGCCTCATATGCACAAATCAGGTTGCGATCATGCTCCGGACCGTCTCAAGCTCTTCCGGAGTCGGCAAGGTGTCCGGCAGGGTATTGACCATGCCCAGAGCGCTGTACTTGGAGCCGGCGAAGTTGTGATAGCCCAGCACACGCACCTCGTCCACATGGCTGAGGGTCGTCAGGAAGGCCCGGATCTTTTCCATCTGGTCGTCGTTCCAGCCGGGCACATAGGGCACCCGGATCTGAGTGGTCTTGCCCTGTTCGTCCAGATAGCGCAGATTGTCCAGAATCAGCTTGCTGCTCTGGCCGGTACACTTGATATGTACACCCTCATCAATGGCCTTGACATCATACAGGAACACGTCTGTATAGGGTATGACCTTGTCAAGGGCCTGCCTGGGCACAAAACCGCAGGTATCCACGGCGGTATGCAGCCCCTGCTCCTTGCAGCGCCGAAGCAGCTCGGCACAGAAATCCGCCTGAAGCAGACACTCGCCGCCGGACAGGGTGATACCGCCGCCGGTACTCTCGTAAAATTCCCGATCTTCCAGCAGCAGCGGCATCAGCTCATCCACCGTCACCTCACGTCCAAAGACGGTCAGGGCATCTCCCAGACAGGCTTCGGCACAGGCTCCGCAGCCCTGACAAAGACTGCGATCCACCACGTGTCTGCCCCCCTCCTCCCGATGGGCACCGGCAGGGCAGGCCGTCACGCACTCCATACAGCCTACACATTTGTCGGCATAGTAGGCCAGCTGCACCGGACGGGCAAGCCCCTCAGGGTTATGGCACCATACGCATTTGAGGGGACAGCCCTTGAAGAAAACTGTGGTGCGGAT
Source organism: Lawsonibacter sp. (assembly GCA_045596065.1). Taxonomy (GTDB): domain Bacteria; phylum Bacillota; class Clostridia; order Oscillospirales; family Oscillospiraceae; genus Lawsonibacter. The sequence goes on from JAZOBP010000032.1 coordinate 2,227, forward strand.
GCCGTCGCCATCGTGGATGGCAAGCCGCTTGATCTCAAATATCGTTGCTTTCATACTCGTTCTCCATTTAAAGGGTTCAGGCACCCAGCTCCGCCTGACGGATAAAGGCATCCTGCTCGGCACGGGAGAGGTTGACGAAATAGGCATTCCAGCCGCACACACGCACCTGCAGGGTCTTGTACTGCTCCGGATCGCTCTGGGCCCGTTTGAGCTGTTCGGCGTCAAAGACGTTGCCGTGGAGGGCAAGACCGCCCTTGTCGAAGTAGGTCTTGAGTACGCCGTAGAAGGCGGTCAGACCGTCCTCACCGGACACAGCGGAGGGGTGGAGCACCACGTCCAGCACCGAGCCGTTGGGAAATCTGGTAAAGTCCATCTTGGAGGCTGAGTGGACCAGAGCGGTGATGCCGTTTTTGTCCATACCGGTCACGGCACAGATATTTTTGGAAAGGGGCTCCCCTGCCCGTCTGCCGTCTGGGGTGGCCATGGTCTTTTTGCCGGTGGCAAAGCAGGTGTCGATGGTGAATAGGCCCGCCTTGAACACGCCGCCGCGGCCGTTGGGCTTGTTGTTGATCCGATCGGCACAGAAGTGAGCAAAGTCCACCGCCACGGCATCGGCGGTCCGGTTGTTGTTGCCGTACTTTTCCGGCAGGTGCTGCATCTGCAGACGCAGCTTTTCATTGCCCTGCCAGTCGGCCTTGAGGATCTCGCCCAACTCCTCCAGTGTGTATTTCTTTTCGTCATAAACCAGCTTTTTTACTGCGCATACGCTGTCGGCAAGGCTGGCCAGACTGTAGATATACATGGAGCTGTTATTATACGTGGCACCGCCCTCATATACGTCCACACCCACCTCAACACTGCGGTCATACTGGCAGGACAGCAGGGGGTCGGGGTTGATCTCACCATAGTGCTTTTCAATGCTGACCACGTAATCGGTAGCCTTTTGGAGCATATGGGCGATCTGCCGCTTAAGCTCGGCAATAAAGTCCTCATAGTTGCGGATGGGGCCGGGCACCAGACCGAACTGCTTGCCCGTAGCCAGATCGCAGCCGTTGTTGAAGATAAACTCCAGCGCCTTGGTCATGTTTACGCCGCCGCAGCCGGTGCAGCCCAGTTCTGCCCCCCACACCGCCGGCTCATAGCAGCCGATGGGCAGGTAGTTGAAGGCATCCTGCTCCGACACGCCCACATCCATCAGCGCCTTCATGGCAATGCGGTCCTGTACAAAGACAAAGCTGGAATTGCCGCCCCGGATGCAGGCCAGCACACGCTTGATAAAATCTACAGGAGTCTTTTCCGACACACGGATGTGGATCTTGGGGCTGTAGATGTTCAGCCCGTCGTACACCTCCACGATCAGACGGGTCAGCTCACTTGTGACCTCGTTGCCCTCCTCGTCCAGACCGCTCAGGCAGAAGGGCAGGTCATACATGACCTTGGCACTCCAGAACTTATGCAGGAAGAATTTGAGCATTTCAGCCGCCTCCTGCTTGGTGCAGACGCCCTGCTCCAGATCGCGGCGATAGAAGGGCTCCAGCAGCACGTCAAGGCGACCAAGCGTGCGGATACGGCTGCCGATGATGTAGTCATGGACAAAGAAGTACAGCACCAAAAGCTGCATCGCCTCGTACAGGCTGGACGGCTTGCCCGTGGCAATGCTGCGCAGGGCAGCACTGTTTTCGGGGTTGTAGGGCTGGATGGCGTCAGCCAAACGCTGAGCGGCCATCATGGTGGCGTTCAGGGCGATCTTGCAGGAGAGATAAAAGTCCTTTTGCTTTTGGGTCAGACCCTCACGCTGCTCTGCCTGCTCCACACGCTCCAAAAGGCCAGTCAGGCCGACCTGCAGCATGAGCCGACTGTTGGGGGAGATATGGCTGTAGTCAGCATTGCCCCGATAGGCACCCAGCTGCGTCCACGCCGTGTTCATGTCCTCGGCTTCCTGAGCAAGGTATTTCTTTTCTACCTGCTTGGACCATGCCACACGCTGACGGCGCAGAATACCCATACCATCCAGCTTATCCTGAAAGATATCTTCCACGTCCACGGCAATACGGGTATTGCGCAGGACAAACTCAATGCTCCTGGCACGCAGAATACACAGGGGCAAATGACTGTTTTCTTTTTCGAAAGACTTCAGGGCCGTCTCCAGCTCCTGAGCGTCCATACCGCTGCCGGCAAGCCAGCAGGGGCTTTCAAACTGGTCTGCAATGCGGCTGCGTCTGCCTTCAAAAACAGGTATCATAGCACGACCTCCTTTTCTGCGTATTCTATGATAGAATAATGATAAGCCTCCCACCGTATTCTTTCAACGACCAATCGAAACACTTGATGTATTCGAGCATCTATTTTTTGTGTTTGGATCGATTTGCCCTTGACGATGTCAGCTGCCCGACTTATAATCGGGACGAGGTGAGCGTTTTGGAACTTTTCGACGGTGAATTCATTGTTTCTAAGTTAAGAGTCGCCATTCTTGTCCCTCCCGGCAGCGCAAAGCGGGTGCATACCGACCGTCCCGGTCACGGTTTTGCCTTTTCTGTAGGCTCTACCACTGCCTATCATTTTGACTCCGGCAAGACATTGACCTGTCAGCCCGGGCAGTGCATTTATTTACCAAAAGGCTCAAACTACACGGTGGAAACCGAAGAAGAAACCGGCAACGTCGGCCTTGTTGGCACCTACGCCATCAACTTCCACCTGATCGACGACGACATCCCATACGAGCCTTTTTTGATGAACGTCCGCGGCAAGGACAAGATCCAGTCTCTGTTTGTCAAGGCAGAGACCGCATGGCGCAAAAAATATATTGGATTCCGTGAGGACTGCTACAGCGCCCTGTACCAGCTGGTCCGCACCTTTAAAAGCGAACGATCCACCTATTCCCGTCTGGATACCATCCTTCAAAAGCTCGCCCCGGCCCTGCAGTATATCGAGGCCAACTACACCTCTGAGGCCATCTCTCTGCCCCATCTGGCACAGCTGTGCGGCATCAGCGAGCCTCATCTGCGCAAGCTGTTCAACGCCGCTTTCTCTGTCTCCCCTGCCATTTATATCCGCAATATGCGTCTGAACTACGCCAAGGAGCTGCTGTGCGCCGGAGAATATTCCATCACCTCTGTGGCAGCCCTGTCCGGCTTTAACAGCGTGGTCTATTTCAGCCGGGAGTTTAAAAAGGCCACCGGTGTCTCCCCCAACAAATACGTCCAATAAACGAAAAAAGAAGCAGACATCTATGATGTCTGCTTCTTTTTTTACTTATTTGGCCGGCACCTCGATCAGGACACCGTCGCCCTGCGCAAGGCCGCCGCACAGGCAGGCGATCCCTCGGCCGCCTCCTCTGCGCCGCAGCTCCGCCGCCAGCGTCATGATCAGACGCAGGCCGGTAGCGCCCATAGGATGTCCGATGGCGATGGCACCGCCGTTTACATTGGTCTTTTCCAACAGTTCGGCATACTGTGCCTCGTCCCCCTGTGTCATGAGTTTGGCCGACACCAGAGGCATGGCTGCAAAGGCCTCGTTGATCTCCAGCAGGTCCAGCTGTTCCAACGTCATCCCGTTACGCTCCAGCAGCTTCATGGCCACCTGAGCCGGGACGGTGGGGATGTTCTGAGACTGGGAGCTTACCGCCGCAAAGTCCCGCACATAGGCCAGGATCTCCAGACCGTACTCCTTTGCCTTCTCCTCGGTCATCACCAGTACCGCCGAAGCACCGGCGTTGAGGCCGGGAGAGTTGCCTGCAGTGATGGCCTGCGTGCCATAGACAGGTCTGAGGGCGGCCAGCTTTTCGTAGCTGGTGTCCGGGCGGGGGGACTGGTCCTTTTCCACCGTGACCTCACGCCCCTTTTCGTCCTTGCAGGTATAGGGCACGATCTCTGCATCAAAGCGGCCATCGGCATCGGCGGCTGCGTACTTTTGGTGGCTGCCCAGAGACCACCGATCCATCTCCTCCCGGGTGACGCCGTGCTGGGCCGCCACCTGATCGGTGTCCACCGATACCGGGCCGAAGCCGGGGTAGCTGAAGCCGGCGTTTACATCATACAGGTCAAGACTGCCCAGCTTTTTGCCCCACCGCAGGCCGCTGACCAGATGGGGTACGTTGCTCAGGTTTTCCGCACCGGCGGCAATGGCCACCTCAATTTCTCCGGCCTGGATCTCCCGACAGGCACACATGAGGGCCGTCATGGACGAGCAGCAGGCACGGTCAACGGTCATAGAAAGGGTCGTGGCAGGGAAACCGGCTTTGAGAAGCGCCTGGCGCACGGGCACGTTCACGTGGGGGGCTACCTCGGCATGGATGGCAGTACCGTAGAAGATATACTCCACCTGATCCTTGGCAAAACCGACCCGATCCACCACCTGCTCCAGCACGTACCGGCCGAGCTCCACGCTGGGTACACTGCGCATCACGCCGCCAAACCGGTCAAAGGGGGTGCGGCAGGCACTGACGATGACAATATTTTTCTTGTCCACGATCAAACCTCTCCCTTCATCTGAGCGTAAAAGTCCCGCTCCAGCTGCTCACGGAAATCGGGGTGAGCAATGGCGATCAGCTGACGGGCCCGCTCCCGGTTGCTGTTGCCCCACATCTGTGCCACACCGTACTCGGTGACAATGTACATCACGTCACAGCGGGAGGCGGTGACGGCATTGCCGATGCCCAGACGGGGCACGATGCGGGACTTGGTGCCCCGGGCCGCCGTAGAGGGCAGGCAGATAATGGAACGGCCGCCCTCGGCCATCATGGCGCCGCGCAAAAAGTCCACCTGACCGCCAATGCCGGAATACTGCTTGCCGCCGATCATCTCCGAGCAAACCTGACCGTACAGGTCCACCTCGATGGCGGCATTCATGGCTACCATATTCTTCTGCTGACAGATGACCGCAGGGTTGAGCACATAAGAGGAGCGGCGCATGATAAAATCGTCGTTGTGATCCACGAAGGAATAAAAGTCCCGTGTGCCTCCCATGAGGGTGCACACCACCTTGCCCGGATCCACGGTCTTGCGGGAGTTGTCAATGACGCCCTTTTTCATCAGGTTCATGATGCCCGTGGAGCCCAGCTCCGTATGGATACCCAGATGCTTGTGGCCGGTGAGCATGGACAGCACCGTGTCCGGCACGCTGCCCACACCGATCTGCAGCGTATCTCCGTCGTTGACAAGTCCGGCAATGTGTCCGGCAATGGCCCGGTCCGTCTCAGACACCGTGGTGGCTTCGGGGATCTCAGGGATGTCGCTGGCCTGCTCCACAAAGGCATGGATGGCCGTCACCGGGATGACGGCATCTCCGCCCGTCCAGGGCATGTTGGGGTTGACCTGAGCGATGACCAGAGGACAAATATCCACCATGGCTCGGGTAAAGTCCACGCTGACACCCATACTCACATAGCCCTCGTCATTGGGAGGGGTGACCTGGGTGAACAGCACACGGGGATTCCAGGAGGCAAAGGTGCGCTCCAGCTGGGAGAAATGGGCAGGGACAAACTCTGCCCGCCCCTCCCAATGAGCCTGTCGGGTATGGGCGGTGTTAAACACGGAAATGTGCTTTAAGCTGCCCTCATACTCCGGCTGGCAATAGGGCGCCGTACCCAGATTGTAGCCGGTGGTCAGTTTAACGTCCTTCAACTCCCCCGCCCGCTTCACAAGGGCCGGGCCAAAGATCTCCGAACGGCCGTGGCCGTGGCCGTCCACGATCAGATCTCCGGATCGGATCAGGCCCATGGCCTCATCCACGCTCATGCAATGCTCCTTATAGTAGCTGCGCCAATCTGCAATCATGTCATACCCTCCGTTTTATTCGTTTTCTTCCCGGGGCAGCAGCATGGTCGCCTCACCGGCAACCACCTCTTCTCCCCGCTGATTGGTACATACCGTGCTCAACACCGCCCGGTTCTTCTCCCGGTCAATGTGGGTGATAGTAGCCCGGGCCGTCACCGTGTCCCCGGGATAGACCGGGCGGAGAAACTTCAGCTGCTGGCCCAGATATACACTGCCCGGGCCGGGCAGCTGCATCCCCAACACGGCGGAAATGAGGCCCGCCGACAGGATGCCGTGGGCGATCCTGCCCCCAAACCGGGTCTGCGAGGCGTACTGCTGATTTACATGGACGGGGTTCATGTCCCCGGTGATCCCTGCAAACAGGTAGATATCGCTCTCGGATATGGTCTTGGCCACCTGAGCACTTTGCCCGATGTAATAGCGTTCCATTTCGTCACCTGCCGCCGTAGGCGGCCCTCTCTGTTTTATTCTCTATTACGCTATCAAAAAAGGGGCGGAATGGGAATGCCCATTCTGATAATACTTGACAATTTCGAAACGATTATTTATGATATTTTCAACACAGTTCCATTAGGAGGCCCCTGCGCATGAAGGACTTTACAGCCTGCGAGCCCATTGTGTCACAAATCCGCACCTGCTGCTTTGTTCCACCGGGGACCGGCACCCTTGTCCACCGCAGCCGACCCAGCCACGGTCTGGCACTACATCTGTCCGGTGAGACGCTCTACTGCTTTGATAACGGGCAAAAGGTGTGTGTTCGTGCCAGCGATTTGATTTATCTGCCGAAAAACTCCAATTATCAAGTGGTCACCGACACCCGCGGTGACTGTTGGGCCATTAACTTTTATTTAGCAGATGACGAGGTCTACGCCCCCTTCATGATCCATTGCGGCAATTCCGCCCCCTATATCGAAGCCTTTGAGCAGGCGGTACGCCACTGGAGACGCAAAAGCGAGGGCTACCAGATGAAATGCTTCTCCTGCCTGTACCAGATTCTCTACCTGCTCAGGCGGGATTATATTCTTGACCATTCCGTCAATCCCAAGCAGACCATTTTGGCCCCGGCCCTGAAATACATCCAGAACAACTACACCCAGCAATCCATTCGGGTCGAGGCCCTTGCCCAGGCCTGCGGGATCAGTCAGGTGTACCTGCGCCGACTGTTCAACGAGGTATACGGCACCTCCCCCATCAAGTACATTAACGCCCGGAGACTGGACCTTGCCAAGGAGCTTTTGACCTCCCAGCTCTACTCCATCCGTGATCTGGCCGCCCTCACCGGCTACAGCGACGAGAGCGTGTTCAGCCGGGAGTTCAAAAAGGCCACCGGCCTCTCCCCCCGCTCCTACCTGGCCCGACAGCGTTCTGTATCCACCCCCTAAGCACAAAAAACCACAGGCATCTCTGCCTGTGGTTTTTTGTTTCGTTACCGGCCAAGCGCCAGCGCATACAGTTCATTTTTGGACAAATCCAGTTCTCTTGCCGCCTGCTTGACCGCATCCTTGACAGAGGCCCCCTGCTCCCGCAGCACCTCTACCCGGGCAAGTCCGTCCTCCAGCGTGGCCTGCTGCTCCGGGACAGGATCCGCTCCACGCACCACCAATACAAATTCGCCCTTGGGCTGATTGGCCTCGTACCATGCCGCCGCCTGACCAAGTGTGGTGCGGCGCACCTCCTCGTGGAGCTTGGACAGCTCCCGGCACAAAGAGACAGGCCGGTCTGTGCCAAAGGTTTCCGCCAGATCGTTGAGGGTAGCCTGCAGCTTGTGGGGTGCCTCATAAAACACCATGGTGCGCTCCTCCCCCATCAGTTCTTCCAGACGGGCACGGCGGTTTTTCCGGTTCATGGGCAAAAACCCCTCAAAGGTAAACCGATCCGTAGGCTGTCCGGACACCGCCAGAGCGGTGATAAGCGCACAGGGGCCGGGGATGGCCACCACCTCTATGTCATTTTGGGCGCACAGGGCCACCAGCTCCTGTCCGGGGTCGGAGATGGCCGGTGTGCCGGCATCGGTGACCAGCGCACAGCTCTGGCCCGCCAGCAGACGCTCCAGCACAGCCTGCCCGCCCGTCTCGGTGTTATGGCGGTAGTAGGAGACCATGGGCTTTTTCAGCCCCAGATGGTTGAGCAGCTTTAACGATACACGGGTATCCTCGGCGGCAATAAAGTCCGCCTGAGCCATCGTGTCCGCCATGCGGGGGGATATATCACTGAGATTGCCAATGGGGGTGGGGACGAGGTACAGTATACCGGCCATAGAGACCACTCCTGACATTTGTAATCAAATAACGCCCAACAGCACCAGCGCCCAGACCACAAAGCTGGCCAGCAGCACCAGAGAAAAGAGCAAAAACGCCCCGTTGAACAGCCCACCCTTGCCGCTTTGAGACGGGGCAACCAACCCCGCCTTGCGCAGTGCGGTGACCACGGGCTTGTAGAGCAGCAGCGTAAAGGCCATGTTCAATCCGCCCTTGACCAGATTAAAGGGCAAAAACACCGGCACCAGCATGGCAGCTACCACCTCACGGGCCACACCCTGATA
>JAZOBP010000033.1:0-3183 GCA_045596065.1 Lawsonibacter sp.
TGATGGGCTCTGCTGCACCTGTCACCAACGTGGATGCGGTGACGGAGATCAAGCGTTACAAGGAACTATTGGAGCAGGGCGCGATCACCGAAGAAGAATTTACCGCCAAGAAGAAACAACTGTTGGGAATTTGAGGAGGTAGCGACATGAAAAAGCTGAAACAACTCTTGTGCCTGCTGCTGTGCCTGTGTACGGTGATGGGCATGGTGACCGTGCCTGCATCGGCGGTCACCAAGGTCACCAAGCTGAACATCATGGTGGAGGAACCCAAGCTGGGCGAAAAACCCGCCGCCAAGGAAGACGTCTGGTACTCCAATTCGGAGTACTTCGAGCTGTCTGATATGCAGTGGGTGGGTGATATGGACGCCAACGGCGGCTTCAAGTCCGACATTGCCTACGGCGTCATCTTTACCTTTAAGGCCACGAAGCCGGATCAGAAGATCTTCGGCGGAGCCATCGCCCCGGAGGATCTCACCGTTAACGAGAAGAAGCTGGAAAACACCTTCCATTACTTCGTGCAGGACAGCGGCAAGACTATGATTGTCTACCACCGCTTTGACTACTACATTCAGGACAACGGCGGCAAGATGCCCATGGGGCGTATCGACTCCCTGGCGCTGACCCTGTCCGCGCCCATGGCCGGCGCCGCCCCCGCCACCGCCTCCCAGATCAAGACCGGAAACAGCTATGTGGATGTGGAGAGCGTCAAGTGGACCGGTGCGCTGGATGCCAACGGCCGCTTCAAGGCCGGCACCAAGTATACCCTTGACGTGACCCTGCACCTGAACAGCAAGGGCTTCATGTTCAACCTGCTCATGCTCAGTGCCACGATCAACGGGAGCTCTGCCGATCAGAAGTACTACTTCAACAGCGACCACAGCAGATACCGTCTGGTGTACACCTTCCCGGCCACCAAGGATGCCACCACCGTCACCGAGCAGAACAACGCCCGCGTGACCGTCACCGCACCCAAGGTGGGGGAGCGGCCGGACTTTGCCGCCACCGTCCCCGCGGACTGGAACTCCTACGTGTCCTACTGCGACTGGAGCGGCACCTTTGACGAGTACGGCCGCTTCCAGACCGGAAAGAGCTATACCCTGAACGTCACCGTCAAGATCAAGGCCACCGTTGCCGACTATAAATTCAAGAGCGGTACCACCAACACCATCAACGAAGGCAACGCCATCGTCAAGTCCATCAGCAGTGACGGCAGGACCATGAAGATGTCCTACACCTTCCCCAAACTGGAGGGCACTGCCGTCGCCAAACCCACGGGCACAACCGTGGATAAGTTCCAGGACGGCGACTTTGGCTATCTGACCGTGACCAATGGCAACGCCCTGTTTTACGCTACCCCCGACCGAAACACGGAATACACCTACTATGTGCCCGCTCCCTGCACCGTCGCGGTGATGGAGGCCAACGTAGCGGACGTGAAGACCCAGAGCATCAAGTGGAACGTGGTGCTCTACAAGGGCAAGCTCATGTACATGCGTGCCAACGATGATGGACTCACCGTCACCTACGGTGAGCGCGTCAAGTGCGGCAATAACCCCGTTGGCACTTACAGCGACCCCTGGTCCAGCGACACCAAGCAGAGCGAGGGCATGATCAAGACCATGGAACCCGACGTCCTGGTGCTGGAGAACAACGTGCCCAAGCTGGAGCTGAATTCCGGCCGATCCACCACGCCGGGGGAGGCGAGGAAGATGTTCTATCTGGACACCTCCGCCACCGTGTACAGCACCCAGAAGCCCGAGCCCTATTCCTTCGTCACCGCCACCGCTACCTATCGGGCCAACACGGGCTACTTCTTCTATGAGGGGATCACCTACGAGTCCGCGCCCCTGCATCTGCTGCAGAAGGGCTGCGCCGCCCAGATCAACTACGTGGACAAGAACACCGTCACCGTTACCTATACCATCTGGGTGAAGGACCTTTATAATCAGGACTCCTACACCCACGATATGCAGCAGTTCTCCCGCGACCGTCAGGATGTTGACTCTGTCACCGGAGCCACATTAAGCTACGGCTCCGTGGGCGGCAAACAGCAGCAGTACGTGGCCGCCGCCAAGTACTACAACCCTCTGTACCAGTGGTACAAGAGCATGAACGTGCCCGCCGATCTGGACAAGCTCTACGGCGACAAATTCAAGCTGCCCCTGTACGACGCGCCCAGTGATGATGCCGTTGAGATCAGCCGCCTTAGCAGCCACGGCGGTGCCGCCACCCTCTACGCTGTGGATGTGAACGACATGTTCCCGGGCGGCATGGTGGGTGAGTGGTGCATGGACAACGCCGGTCAGTTCATTCCCAAGGCCATGCTGACCGACATCAATATGGCCGAGGGCAACACCGTGGGTCTGCCCGGACGCCGGGTAAATCCCGAGTTTAACTTCGCCGGCGGCACCGGCACCAAGGAGGACCCCTACCTCATCAAGACCGCCGAGCAGCTCAACGCCGTTCGCCTGTGCTACAGCGATAAGATCTATTACAAGATGATCGCGGACATTGACCTGTCCGGCTGGGGCAACTGGGTGCCCATCGGCGGCACGCCTGCTTACGGCGGCTGGCCCTCCATCACCGGCTACGCTCACTACAATACGTTCTGCTTTGGCGGCTCCTTCGATGGCAATGGCCACACCGTGTCCGGCATGACCATCAAGATCGACGAGGATAACCCCGCCATGGACAAGAGCGATATCGAAATGTACTTCGGCCTGTTTGGCGCCACCTCCGGCTACACCAAGATTACCGGCGTGGAAAATGACAAGCTCACCTACGGTCACTGGGGCGAGATCAAGAACCTGACCGTCAAGGACTTCAACATCGACGTGACCTACCGCGGTGTCACCGTGCCCGCCATTGTTTATGCCGGCGGCCTGGCCGGTCTGTCCAGCAGTACCCACATCACCAACTGCAAGAGCGTGGGCGGCAAAATCAACATCCAGTTCCAGCGGCCCGAGGGTAAGGAGCACGCCTTCAACATCCACGCCGCCGGTCTGGTGGGCGTATCCCGTGACGCCCAGTTCAAAAACTGCTCCAGCAACTCCACCGTCAACGTCCGCAGCAGCACCTACGAGCACACAATCTACGATATGAGCGAGGTCCACGCTCTGGTCAACAAGACAGCGGGCAAGGACAATACCACCCTGACGGGCAGCAAGGGCACCGGCAAGGTCT
>JAZOBP010000034.1:0-2160 GCA_045596065.1 Lawsonibacter sp.
CGACTTTGCCCCAGCGCCCGTGCCGCCCCCTCGTCGGAGGGCTCCCGTGGCAGCACCACAGGCTCCGGGTAGTTGTCCATGGCGTCGGCATGCTTGTTGGTGATGGCGTTAAACAGCCATGCCGAGGTGGCCTTGGGCATGTTTTTGCCCCGGCTGCGGCCGATGGCCTGCCAGTGGCGCAGCTCCCACCACAGCTCGTCGTCCACAATGCGCTGTTCCAGATTGGCCTTTCCGGCCTTGTAGCGGCGCAGGATCTCCGCCGCCCTGCGGATCTCCTCCTGCCCGATGGGCCGTCCGCCCTCCTGCCCCACCGTCAGGGGCATGGTTTTGTTCTCCTGCATGATTTCCTCCTCCTCACGCCGCCGCCCTGCGGCGTCATATCACGTCACGCCACGGCGTGACATAACACGCACCCCTTGGGGTGCATATCACTGCCGCACTCTGTGCGGCAATATCACACCGCCCCTCTGCGGCGGTCCGCTCAATATTTTCGGAAAAACCCGTATCCATCCTCCCGTGCTTCCCCACCCAGGGGGTCCCAGCCCCGTTGTGTCTCAGGCAGGCTCACCGGGGGCGCAACGGGGTTTTCCATGCACACGTAGCGCAGCTCGTCGTAGATGTGATCCTCCTGTGTGGTGTCCACATCCTCCACGTTGACGCTGTCGTAGACCAGATCGGGCACGGTGCGGATAAAGTGCCGGCAGGTGTCAAACACGTACAGCCCCGGCCGCCCGGAGGGGTCAAAGGCCAGCCGGTGATGGACCTGCATCTTGCCGTCCAGCCGGCTGTTGCGGCCCTTTTCAAACCACACCCGGCTGCGCTCCATGATCGCCCCGATGCTCTCCGTGCCGTCGCTGCCCCAGATGGCCGGGTCGCCCACCCGTCGGATGTGCCGCCCCCGGAGGTTGGGGTCGGAGCCCTCCACCTGCAGGATCTCACGGGCCAGCCGTCCCGGCTCCCAGCGCACCCCCCGGTCGGGGGTACCCGTGCAGCCGTACAGCTCCCGAATGCGGTAGAGCCGCCGATCCGTGTCCACGGCGTACCAGCCCACGGAAAAGGGCTTGGAAAAGCCCCAGTCCATGCTGCACCAGATGCCCCAGTGCTCCGGCACTTCAAAGGGTGCTATGACGTGGCTGCCCACCCGGTCGGCGTAGTGGGCCGGGTCGTTGACCCACTCGGTAAACACCTGACCGGAAAAGCTGTTCCAGTCCCCGTACAGCAGCGCTCGCTTCTCCGCCTCGGGCATGGAGGCCAGCCGCTGGACGTACATGGGGTCGTTTTCCAGCAGGGCCGGGTTGTCAAAGACGGAGGATGGCACGAAGATGCGGCTTTGCTGCCGCTGCTCGGTCACGCCGTCGGGCCTTGTCCAGCTTACCGGCTGACGGATGGTGGTCATGGGGGGCGCCGGGTTCAAAAACCGGCTTTTCACCCCCCCGTGGCCCACGCCGCCGGGGTTGGCCGTGGCCCGTATGTACACCCGTGTCCCCGGCCCGTTGGGACGGTTGCGGGAGAACATGTAGGCGTACTCCTCCCACGTGAAATGGGTCAGCTCGTCAAAGGCGATGAGGTCAAAGGCCTGACCCTGATACTTCACCCGGTCGCCGGGGTGCTGCATGGCCCCAAAGATCACCCTCGCCCCGGAGGGGAAGCGCCATGTGTGGGTGGAGGCGTTGAATTTTGCCCCCGGAAAGGCCCGTGGATAGTACCCCTCGGCCTTGTCCTGCAGCTCCGCCAGCTGGGGGAAGGTCTTGCGCAGGATCAGGGCCTTGTAGTGGGGAATGTGTACCTGCCGCAGGGCCTCCATGACCAGAGCGTCGCTCTTGCCGCCCCCGGCGGCTCCCCCGTAGAGGGCCTCGTACTCCGGCCGGGCCATAAACAGCGCCTGCCGGGGCTGAGGGGCCCAGATGACGTTGTGCTTCATGCCCCGTCCTCCTGCCCGTCCAAAGGCCCCCCTGTGTAAGGGGGGCTGTCACCGCTTTGCGGTGACTGGGGGGTTGTCTCCACCACGGGTATGAGCACCACCCCGGTGGCTCCCATGTCGGTCTGCTCGTCCTTTTCGGCCTTCCTGTCCGTCACCAGCCCCAGCAGCTTGCACAGCAGTTCCAGCGCCTTGAGCTTGTTGGAGTACTTCAGCTGTGCCCCCGTGCCGTCCCCGGCCGG
>JAZOBP010000035.1:0-11832 GCA_045596065.1 Lawsonibacter sp.
ACAGCCGATCCACACGCTGACCGGTGAGGGCGGAGATAAAGACGATGGGTGCGTAGGTCATGTAGCTCAGATCCCGGCGGATGTCCTGCCGCATGTGATCCATGGTCTTGTCGTCCTTTTCGATGGCGTCCCACTTGTTGACCACGATGATGCACGCCTTGCCTGCCTCGTGGGCAAGACCGGCCACCTTGGTGTCCTGCTCGGTGACCCCCTCGTTGGCGTCGATGAGGATCAGACACACGTCGCTGCGCTCAATGGCCATGGTGGCACGCAGGACAGAGAACTTCTCGATGGGGTCGTCCACCTTGCTCTTTTTGCGCATACCGGCGGTGTCGATAAACACGTACTTGCCCAGCTTGTTTTCAAAGTAGCTGTCCACGGCGTCCCGGGTGGTGCCTGCCATGTTGGATACGATGACACGCTCCTGACCCAAAATACGGTTGACCAGAGAGGACTTGCCCACGTTGGGCTTGCCGATGATGGCCACTTTGACGGTGTCGTCCTCCTCCTCCACCTCTTCGGCCGGGGGAAAGTACTTCAGACACTCCTCCAGCAGATCGCCCGTGCCGTGGCCGTGTACGGCGGACACGGCGATGGGGTCGCCCAGACCGAGGTTGTAGAACTCGTAGATGTCCGGATTCTCCCGGCCCACGCTGTCCATCTTGTTCACCGCCAGCACCACGGGCTTGCCCGAGCGCAGCAGCATGTTGGCCACCTCCTGATCGGAGGCGGTCATGCCCGTCTTGATGTCGCAGACAAAGACGATGACCGTGGCGTTGTCAATGGCGATCTGGGCCTGACGGCGCAAAAAGGCCAAAATCTCGCTGTCCGTGCCCGGCCCGATGCCGCCGGTGTCCACGATGTCAAAGGTGCGTCCGCCCCACTCGCACTCGGCATACAGCCGGTCACGGGTGACGCCGGGGGTGTCCTCCACAATGGACAGCCGCTGTCCGCACAGCTTATTAAAGAGCATGGACTTGCCCACATTGGGCCGGCCCACGATGGCAACTAAGGGCTTCATAGTATATCAACTCCCACAAAATGAGATATGAGATATGAGATATAAGATAAGAGATATATCCGTACAGTGCATACCTCAAAGCCTTCCCCCCGGGGGGAAGGTGACCCGCGCCAGCGGGTCGGATGAGGGGAAAATAGCCCGTTCGGCTACGCCGGACACCACAACTCATATCTCATATCTTTTATCTCATATCTTATCTGTACCTAAAATACTCCGTCTGCTCCACATCCTCCGGCTGAGGCATTTCCTCCCGTGGGATGTTGAACATGGCCTCACACAGCTCCCAGCCGTCCTGAGGCACTGTGACGATGGGCACGCCCAGCCGGGCCTCCACATCCTCCACGGTCACATCGTCCAGAAATACCCGTTCTCCGGCCCGCAGCATACTCTCAGGAATAAGCAGACGCCGCCCCAGAGGCTTGCCCTCCAGCTGGGCCATGAGATCCCGGCCCGTCACCAGACCGGCCACCACAATGGTGCGGCCAAAAAAGTCGTTTTGGATGGGATAGACCGTCCCCTCGATTTGAGGACAGACCGCCTTGGCCCGCTCCACAAGCTGGGCCAAAAAGGGGGCCGCCGACACGCCGGTGGCGATGGAGAAGGGCTCCACCCGGCCCATGTCCGCCTCATCCAGCATGCCAAGGGCCCGTCGGAACTCCTCCATGAGCAGCCGCAGCATACCCACGCCGTTGTCCAGCTGGGTAAAGTCCTCAAAGTAGTCCTCTTCGGGCAGCGCCCGTCCGGCCAGCAGGTAAAACTCGTCCGAGCACCACACAAGGCTGGTGCCTGTGCGTGCCTTGTGTTCGGCGGCAAAGGCCTCCACCTGCTCCAGCACGGCCTCAGCCTGCTGCCTTGTGTAGGGCTGCAGGGGGTACAGCCCCTGCCGGTGGCAGGTGACCCCTACGGGCACCACGGAGACGCTGTTCACCGCCGGGTGCATCCCGGCAAGGTCGGTCAGGGTCCTGGCAAGGGCCGGCCCGTCGTTGATGCCCGGACAGGCGACGATCTGGCAGTTCATGGTGATGCCGGCAGCCGCCAGCCGCTCCATGATGTCAATGCCCCGACCGGCGTTTTTGTTGCCCAGCATCATGGCCCGCAAGTCCCGGTCGGTGGTGTGCACCGAGATGTTGATGGGGCTCACCCGCAGGTCGATGATGCGCTGCACCTCCCGGTCGGACAGGTTGGTCAGTGTGATGTAGTTGCCCATCAAAAAGGACAGCCGTGCGTCATCGTCCTTAAAATAAAGGCTTTTACGCATCCCACGGGGCAGCTGATCCACAAAGCAGAAGATGCACCGGTTGGCGCAGGAGCGGGCCCGGTCCATGAGATAGGTCTCAAAGGTAAGGCCCAGGTCCTCCCCCTCCTGCTTGATAAGGGACACGGTGCGCACCCCGCCCTGTGCATCGGTCAGGGTAAGGGTGAGCTCGGGGTCGTAGGTGTAGAACTTATAGTCCAGCACGTCCACAATGGCCTGTCCGTTGACGTGGGTGAGCACCTCGCCCACACGCACACCGGCCCGGTGAGCCGGGCTGTGCTCGGCCACGGCACATACCGCCGTCAGACTCATAGTTCTACCCCCTTTCCATAGGTTGCCTCATTTTATATGAATATACCACATTTCCTGCAGTTAGGCAATCAAAGAAGCCAATCTCAAATCATTTTTTCTGCTCATACACACATATTTTTGAAAACGTGAATGAAACCGACAACCAACGCCTAAACTTATATAAGCATTTTTTATGAGACCGCCATCGCAAAGATCTACATATGAAAATATAATCTTATTTTTTATTTGTAGTTTATATTTATATAATACAATTTAAAATCGTTATTGCATTTTAAATCGAAAGGTGGTACAATAATTGAGATTCTATGACAGCTTAAATTTTGGAGGCGATTACATGGCATATGAGCTGTTGGGTAAATTGTATTATGGCAATCAAGAGACATACGCCCAGACCTATAAGGCACGCTTCAATTCTGAGGAAACGATCAGGCTTGATTTTAATGTGGCACACAGGCCCGCATTTTTTATGCAAAACACCGAAGTCCTGAAATTGGCTTATGAGATTGCAAAACTGGATAAATCTGTCGCAATGCTGAGTGCCGCTTTGCCCGGAGTCGCAAAGGATCAGTACTCAAAAAAATGCCTTATTGACGAAATCGTACTGACAAACAAAATCGAAGGAATCCATAGCAGCAGAAAAGAAATTAAAGATGCTATGGACATTCTGGAGAAGCAATCCTCAGCAAAAGGAAAGCATCACCGTTTTGTGGGCTTGGTAAATAAATATCTCAAGCTGCTGACCGGCGAGAAAATCCCCATGGCTACCTGTCAGGAGATTCGGGCAATATACGACGATGTATTTTTGGATGAGATCATTGCCGAGGACCCGCAGAACGCACCGGATGGCAAGATATTCAGAAAAGAAATTACCGCCGTCCACAGCGCAGCCGATAAGGTGATCCACCAAGGCCTGTATCCCGAAAGCGAAATCATCCATGCAATGGAAAAGGCCCTCGCCTTTTTGCATGACGATTCTCTGGAACAGCTATGGAGAATCTGCATTTTTCATTATCTGATCGAATATATTCACCCCTTTTATGACGGAAACGGACGGCTTGGTCGGTTTATTCTCAGCTATTGCCTGTCCGAGACCCTAAGTCCTCTGCTTTCCTATCGAATATCAGAGACAATCAAGGAAAATATTTCCGAATATTACAGAGCCTTCAAGATCTGCAATGATCCGCATAATCTGGCAGACCTCACTCCGTTTCTGATTATGATGCTCCATATGATCCGTACCGCACTCAAAGACTTGGAAGGCTCTCTGCGCAGAAAACTATCCAGCTGGGACAAATACGAAGCACTGGTTTCCTCCTTCCCCGAAGCTGCAGAGAAAGATGTTCGCGTCATGTACAGCTGTCTGATTCAGGCTGCGCTGTTTAGCGAAACCGGTATTTCCACAGAAGAATTAAAAGCCACATTCCACGAAAGCTATTATACTATCAGAAAAATCCTAAGTAATATCCGGTTTGACCTGCTGGTCGTCAAGCCTAAGGGCAAAGAAAAATGCTATCAAATCGATCTATCCGTGTTGGATGCTATGCTTTTGCAGGAAGAACTTCCGGAACATTCCTAACGTATGTAATATGCAGACCTTCAAACCCACACTTAACGGCAGTTATACGCAAAAAAAGAGTGTCACCCACAAGGCGACACTCTCTTTTTGTGTGTTGGCTTAAGCCTCGGCAACCTGGCCGAACTCACGGCCGTTGTAGGTCAGGCAGGACTTGCACATCCGGTGAGGCAGACGGAAGGCACCGCACTTGGGACAGGTCACGATACCGGGAGTCGCCAGCTTCCAAACGTTGCTGCGACGCTTGTCGCGACGAGCCTTGGACACTTTTCTCTTAGGAACCGCCATGGTTGACACCTCCTTCGGTTACTTCGTCTCGGTTGAGACATATGGTTGGGACTACTCGCTCTTGTCATCCAACAGCTGCGCAAGCGCCGCCAACCGTGGATCTACATCGGGCTTACAGCTGCAGGGGCCGAGGTTGAGATCGGCGCCGCATCGGCTGCACAGCCCTTTGCAGTCTTCTGAGCAAAGGTTTACAGGTTCCATCGCAAGGATAAAGGCCGTGGACGCCACCTCGTCCAGGTCTGCTGCGTGGTTGTCCAGCAGAAAGATATCCTCATCGTTGGTCTCGTCCTCCAGCGTATCGCTGACAAGACAGTCCAGCCCGACAAGCTGTTCCTTCTGGTAGGCTTTGCAGCAGCGGTCACAGGTCAGGTCCAGCACGGTGGAGGCCTCTCCTGTGAGATGGAGCGCCCCGGCACGATTTGTGACCTTGCCCTGTACCCGGATGGGCCGAGTGATCGGCCTCGCCCCGTAGAAGTCCAGCCGGGTGAGATCCAGCTCATAATCAAAGGGGGCGCAGGCGCCGGGAACATGGATGATCTGACGTAAATCCAGTTTCATCGGACACCTCTTTCAGGGGCACAGACCCTATGCTTGCGTAATGGTACAGCGAGTATTATAAAGAAAGAAACTGCAAATGTCAAATACTTTTCTCATTTTTTATTGACAATTTTTTATTTCTGTGGTGCAATCCTACTGTATCAACTGACAACCCGGCAAAACTCCCCCTCCCGGCCGGGTCAAAACGCCCGTCCTCCGGGCAGGAAAGGCAGGTCACAGGGCCATGAAAGAGTTCACTATCGGCAAAAATGACGCCGGACAGCGGCTGGATCGCTGGCTGGGCAAGACCATGCCCCTGCTCCCCGCCCCTCTGGCCCAGAAGTACATCCGCCTCAAACGGGTCAAGCTCAACGGCAAGGGCGCCAAGCGTGACACCCGCCTGGCGGTGGGCGATGTTCTGCAGCTATATATAAATGATGAGTTCTTCGACCGCCCCACCCCGGAAAACGCCTTTTTGTCCCTGTACCAGCCCAAGCTGAACATCGTCTACGAGGACGACAACCTCCTGCTGGTGGACAAGCGTCCGGGCATGGTGGTCCACCCGGACGAGACCGAGCGGGTCAACACCCTCATCACCCACATACAGGCCTACCTGTACCAGAAGCGTGAGTGGTCCCCTTACAAGGAGAACTCCTTTGCCCCCGCCCTGTGCAACCGCATCGACCGCAACACCGGGGGCATCGTCATCGCCGCCAAGAATGCCGAGACCCTGCGTGTGCTCAACGACAAAATTCAGGCCCGTGACCTGACCAAAAAGTACCTGTGCATCACTCTGGGCGCACCCAAGCCCAGTCAGGGCCGTCTGGAGCTGTTCATCCGCAAGGACGAGGGCAAAAAACAGGTGGAGGTCTTTGACCGGCCCGTGTCCGAGGGCAAGACGGCCGTCACCCTCTATAAGACGCTGGACAGCCGCGGGCCTCTGAGTCTGGTGGAGGTGGAGCTGCTCACCGGCCGCACCCATCAGATCCGTGCCAGCTTTGCCCATATCGGCCACCCCCTGCTGGGGGACGGCAAGTACGGCCGGGGCGAGGTCAACCGCCGGTACAACGAGACCCGGCAGGCCCTGTACAGCTACTATCTGCGCTTTGACTTCAAGGACGGCGCCGGCCATCTGGACTACCTCCGGGGCCGGGAATTTGCCGTGGAGGACGTACCCTTTGTGGGGCAATATTTCCCCAAGTAAATCTCACCCCGAACATATGCCTGCAGCGCTACAAAGCCTCCCTTGTGTAAAGGGAGGTGGGACGGCGCAGCCGTGACGGAGGGATTGCCATGCAGCCAAAGCACAACCGACAGTTAGTTCCACTGGCAAAGGGGTTGCGAAAGGAAATGACAAAAGAAGAACGTCACCTATGGTACGGTTTTCTGCGCTCATATCCCGTCCGCTTTTCCCGTCAAAAAGTATTGGGGCATTATATCGTCGATTTTTACAGTGCAGCAGCAAAACTCGTAATTGAACTGGACGGCTCTCAGCACTACGAGGGCAGCAACATAGAAAACGACGCTCTGCGTACCGCCTTTCTTGCGCAATACGGTTTGACCGTAATACGTATTCCCAACAATGAAGTCAACCATAACTTCCAAAGCGTCTGTCAATACATTGACACCATTGTAACACAATCCCTCAGTCAGCTTCGCTGACAGCTCCCTTTACACAAGGGAGCCCAGCACACGCACACCTGCGCCATTGTCTTCTTTGCCCCGGACAAGTGTCCGGGGCTTTTTGCTTGCATCCGCCCAAAGCCGGGTGTATAATTACAGCACCGAAACGCCCCCATTTTATGAAAGAGAGTGACCTGCAATGAAAACGATCAAACGTATCTCCGCCCTTGTGCTGGCCCTTGTCATGGCCCTTACCCTGTGCGCCTGCGGCCCCAAGGCTCCCGCCATCCCCGACCCTGTCGCCACCACGGACGCCTATCTGGCCTACATTCTCCACAACGACCCCACCAAGCTCCAGACTCTCTACGGCTACGCCACCTCTGCCGATGCCATTGCCGAGCAGGCAAAGGGTCTGACCCTCTACGACAGCCTGAAGGACAGTCTGCTGGACGGTCTTTCCGGCGACGAGGCCGCCCCGAACGAACAGTCCCTGAGCAAGCTGACCGGCAGCATTATGGATCTGCTGGCCCGTATCCCCTACTCCTGCACGCTGGTCTCTCAGGACAACGAGGCCGGCACCGCCGTGGTGTCCGTCACCGTGGACACCCTGCCTGCCGACACCTTTGGGGATGCCATGAGCGAGTACGCCACCCCTATCCTGCTGCAGAATCTGGACAAGCTCACCGACAAACAGGCCGTCCTTGACCTGACCCTTGACATTCTGGCCGACTACTTCGACCAGCTGCAGCCCACAGGTCAGACCGCCGCCCTCGACGTGACCCTGACCCTGCTCACCGGCACCGTCAACGGCAGGGAGCAGCCCTACTGGGATGCCGACGACGCCGCTCAGGTGTTTGGCTCGGACATCATGACTGCCATCCTCGGTGCCGAGCTGTTCGGCTGAGCCGATCCGCACACCCAATACGCCCCGGCCATCCCCGTGATGGCCGGGGTTTTTCTTGATCCAACGGGGTCGAATTTTAGATATATATATTGACTTTTGTGTGCTAAACCGCTATAGTAAAATTCGCTATCCGTGAAAGTCCGTCAACCCCCTGCCCCGGCAGGGCTGCGGATGAATAAATCGAGGGAGCTGACAACTTACAAAAAAAGAGAAATGAGGGTTGCTTTGTGTCCAAAGAACTCATCCGCCTGAGCAGCTGCTCCATGTCCTTCGACGATATGGTCGTGCTCGACAACATTGATCTGTGCATCAAAGATAAAGAATTCCTCACGCTGCTCGGACCCAGCGGCTGCGGCAAGACCACCACCCTGCGCATCATCGGTGGTTTTCAGACGCCCACCTCTGGTGATGTTATGTTCGACGGGGTGAGGATTAATGATGTCCCGCCCCATAAACGGGCCATCAATACCGTGTTCCAAAAATACGCTCTGTTCCCCCACCTCAACGTGTTTGAAAACATCGCCTTCGGCCTTCGCATCCCCAAGCCCGGCCCCGACGGCAAAAAGGTCCGTCTGGAGGAGGACGAGATCGAGCGGCGTGTACTGGAGATGCTGGAGGTGGTCAACCTCAAGGGCTTTGAAAAGCGCCGTGTCAGCCAGCTGTCCGGCGGTCAGCAGCAGCGTGTGGCCATCGCCCGTGCTCTGGTCAACCGGCCCAAGGTGCTGCTGCTGGACGAGCCTCTGGGCGCACTCGACCTGAAGCTGCGCAAGGACATGCAAAACGAGCTCAAGCGCATCCAGCAGGCCATGGAGATCACCTTCATCTACGTCACCCACGATCAGGAGGAGGCTCTGGCCATGTCCGACACCGTGGTGGTCATGGACTCCGGCCGCATCCAGCAGATTGGCACCCCCGAGGACATCTACAACGAGCCCAAAAACGCCTTTGTGGCCGACTTCATCGGCGAGTCCAACATCATCGACGGCATCATGCGTGCCGACGGCGTGGTGGAGATCTTCAACCGCCGCTTTGCCTGTCTGGACCGCGGCTTTGACAAGGACGAGGCCGTGGACGTGGTCATCCGTCCCGAGGACGTGGACATCGTCCCCGCCGATCAGGGCCAGCTCAGGGGCACCGTGACCAACGTGACCTTCAAGGGTATGCAGTATGACATCATCGTGGACTTCTACGGCTTCAAGTGGCTCATCCAGACCACCGACCTGTCCCCCGTGGGCAGCCACATCGGCATCAAGATCGACCCGGACGGCATCCACGTGATGAAAAAGAGCGAGTATTCCGGCCTGTTCGGCGACTACTCCTCCTACTCTGAGGAGTACGAGGAGATCGGCGATGCATCCATCGTGACTGAGGCAGAGGAGACCGGCGATGAAGAAGAATAAGCTCGCCGGCTTCGCCGTGCCCTACGTGGTGTGGATGGCCCTGTTTGTGGTCATCCCCATCCTCATCATGGTGGTCTACGCCTTCACCAACACCGAGTTTGACCCCACGCTGGACAGCTTTGCCCGCATGGGCGACTACGTGTCGGTGTTCGGCCGCTCCTTCGAGCTTGCCCTCATCGCCACCGCCGTGTGCCTGCTCATCGGCTACCCCACGGCCTACCTCATGGCCAAGGAGGGCCCGGGCTTCCAGCGCATGGCCATGGCCTTGATCATGCTGCCCATGTGGATGAACTTTCTTCTGCGCACCTACTCCTGGATGTCAATTTTGGAAAACAACGGCCTGCTCAACCAGCTGTTTGATAAGATCGGCATCATCGACCTGTACAATACCATTGCACAGGCCCTGAGCGCAGAGCCTGACAAGTATATCCCCATTACACATTTTCAGATGATCGGCACCCCCGGTGCGGTGGTGCTGGGCATGGTGTACAACTACCTGCCCTTTATGATTTTGCCCATCTACTCGGTCATCGTCAAGCTGGACAACTCCCTGCTGGTGGCCGCCCGTGATCTGGGTGCCGGGGCGGGCACGGTGTTCCGCCGTGTGATCCTGCCCATGTCTCTGCCCGGTGTGCTGTCCGGTGTGACCATGGTATTCGTCCCCTCCGTATCCACCTTTGCCATCTCCCGTCTGCTGGGCGGCGGCACCCAGATGATGCTGGGCGACCTCATCGAGCAGCAGTTTTTGGGCGGCGCCTACAACCCCCATCTGGGCGCAGCCATCTCGTTGGTGATGATGGTGGTCGTGGTGGTGTGCATGGTGGTCATGAACCACTTCGGTGAGGGCGAGGAACAGGCGGTGATGCTATGAAACAAAACCGCTTGGGAAGCCGCCTGCTCATGGCGCTGGTGTTCCTGTTTCTGTACGCCCCCATCTTTTTGCTGATCATCTTCTCCTTCAACAAGGGTGAGAGCAGCATGGTCTGGCAGGGCTTCTCCCTGCACTGGTATCGTGAGCTGTTCCACAACCGCATCATCATGGAAAGCGTCTACACCACCCTGCTGGTGTCCCTGCTGGCCACGGTGATCGCCACGGTGGTGGGCACCTTCGCCGCCATCGGCCTGTACTCCATGAAGCGCCGCTGGCGCTCCCCCCTGCTGACCATCAACAACATCCCCATGATGAACGCCGACATCGTCACCGGTGTGTCCCTGTGCCTGTTCTTTGCCGCCTTCTTCCAGCTGTGGCGCTCCTTCGCCCTGTGGTTCAACGAGGCTCAGACGGGCATGGAGCTGCCCGACCGGCTGACCCTGGGCTTTGTCACATTGCTCATCGCCCACGTGGCCTTCAACATCCCCTACGTCATCCTCAACGTGGCCCCCAAGCTGCGGCAGATGGACTCCAATCTGGTGGACGCCGCCAAGGATCTGGGCTGCACGTGGATGCAGGCCTTCTTCAAGGTCATCCTGCCCGAGATCAAGCCTGGCATCGTCTCCGGCGCACTCATTGCCTTTACCATGTCCATTGATGACTTCGTCATCTCCTACTTCACCGCCGGCTCTGCCACCTCCACCCTTGCCATGACCATCTACGGCATGACCAAGCGGCGCATCACCCCGGAGGTCAACGCCATCTCCACCCTGCTGTTTGTCACGGTGCTGGTGCTGCTGGTGGTCAAGAACCTGCGTGAGGCCCGTGTGGAGCGTCAGGCCGCCCGGGGCGTCATCCGCAAGGAAAACCGCCTGCTTGCCCGCATTCCCCAAAAGACCCGCCGCACCCTCAAGCGTGGTCTGTCCCTTGCCGCTGCCGCCGCCATCGTGGTGGGCATGGTGGCCTTGGGCAGTGCCGCCCGCAGCGACCGGGTGGTCAACGTGTGCAGCTGGGGCGAGTACATCGACCCGGAGCTTATCGACCGCTTTGAGGAGCAGACGGGCATCCGTGTCAACTACCAGACCGCCGAGAGCAACGAGGCTCTCTACTCCCTGCTCATGAGCGGCGGCGGCGACTACGACGTCATCGTCCCCTCGGACTACATGATCGCCCAGCTCATGGAGGAGGATATGCTGGCCCCTCTGGACTACGACCTGATCCCCAACTTCTCCCTCATCGACGAGCGCTTCAAGTACCTGCCCTACGACCCCGAAAACGCCTACACCGTCCCCTACGCATGGGGCACCGTGGGCCTGATCTACGACCGCAACGCCGTGGATGGGGAGCTGGACAGCTGGTCGGCCCTCTACGACGACGCCAACGCCGGTGACGTGCTGCTCATCAACAACTCCCGTGACGCCTTCGGCATCGCCCTGAAGTATCTGGGCTATTCCGTCAACACCACCGACGAGTCCGAGATCCGCGCCGCCGCCGCCCTTGTGGCCGACGCCATGGAGCGGGACGTGTTCCAGGGCAAGGTCATGGACGAGGTGTTCCAGAAGATGGAGGGCGGCAACGCCGCCATCGCCACCTACTACGCCGGCGACTACCTCTCCATGCTGGAAAATCAGGCCGAGGGCGTGGACCTGGCCTTTACCATCCCCAAAGAGGGCTCCAACTGGTTCGTGGACGCCATGTGCATGCTCAAGGACGCCTCCCACCCCGTGGAGGCCCATGCGTGGATCAACTTCATCGCCTCCACCGAGTCCAATCTGGCCAACATGGACTACATCTGGTACGCCTCCCCCAACAAGGACGCTCTGGAGCAGTACCCGGCCTACTACGAGGAGCTCTACGAAGAGCCTCTGGACCCGGAGATCTATGAGATCATGGCCGCCCCTGCCGAGGTGCTGGAGCGCTGTGAGCTGTATGTCTCCCTGCCTGCCGACATCCGTGCCCTGTACAACGACCTCTGGATCACCCTTGGTATCTGAGCCAAAAGCAGCCTGTCTGTGGACAGGCTGCTTTTTTGCCCTGCAGCCTTTCTC
>JAZOBP010000036.1:0-7039 GCA_045596065.1 Lawsonibacter sp.
CTGATGGCCCTGTGCGAGATGGGCAACGAGTTTGAGGACGAGTCCCTGATCCCCGAACTGGAGGAGGGCTTTGCCAAGCTGGAGCAGGACATGGAAAATGCCCGGCTGGAGACCCTGCTCACCGGCGAGTACGACAGCTCCAATGTCATTCTCACCATCCACCCCGGCGCCGGCGGCACCGAGGCGCAGGACTGGGCCCAGATGCTTTATCGCATGTATACCCGCTGGACGGAGCGTCACGGCTTTACCTACACCATTATGGACTATCAGGAGGCCGACGAGGCCGGCATCAAGTCCGCCACCATTATGATCGAGGGTGAGAACGCCTACGGCTACCTGCGTGGGGAGCACGGCGTGCACCGTCTGGTGCGTGTGTCCCCCTTTGATGCCAACGCCCGCCGCCAGACCTCCTTTGCTTCGGTGGAGGTCATGCCCGACCTGCCGGAGGACGTGGAGATCGACATCCGGCCCGAGGACATCGAGATGCAGGTCTACCGTGCCAGCGGCGCCGGCGGCCAGCACGTCAACAAGACCTCCTCTGCCGTGCGTCTGATCCACAAGCCCACCGGCGTGGTGGTGGCCAGCCAGCAGGAGCGCTCCCAGTTCCAGAACAAGGACAACTGTATGAAGATGCTGCGTGCCAAGCTGGTGGAGCTGCAGATGCAGGAGAAGGCGGAGAAGATCTCCGACCTGAAGGGAGTCCAGCTGAAGATCGAGTGGGGCAGCCAGATCCGCTCCTACGTGTTTATGCCCTACCAGATGGTCAAGGACACCCGCACCGCCTTTGAGACCAGTAACATCAACTCCGTTATGGACGGCGATTTGGACGGCTTTATCAACGCCTACCTCACCGCCGAGGCTACCGGCAACTGGGCTGCAAAGTAAATACCGCATCCAAAGGCTCCGCACGCTGTGCGGGGCCTTATTTTTTGGACATACCGGGCCGTTTTGGGGCATATACTCCAGCAGTTGGAACTTGAATGTAGGAGTGAGGCCTTTATGGAAAACGGACGGATGGAAAATACGGTGCTGCTCCACGGAAAGGTGGAGACAGCTCCTGAGGTGTCCCACGAGAATCACGGGGAGATATTTTATGCCTTTGTCCTGTCGGTCTGCCGCCTGTCGGGTACCCCTGACCGCCTGAATGTGCTGGTCAGCCGCACCCTGTTGGAGCGGTGCCCTCTGGAGCAGGGGGACGAGGTGACGGTGGAGGGGGAGGTGCGCTCCTTCAACAACCGCAGCGGACAGGGCAGCCGGCTGATCATTACGGTCTATGCCAAAGAGTTGATCCGGGAACAGGGGGAGGATGACAACCGTCTGAGCCTGTGTGGGGCTCTGTGCAAGCCGCCGGTGTTTCGGCGCACCCCTCTGGGCCGGGACATCTGTGACATGATGCTGGCCGTCAACCGCCGCTACGGCCGGGCGGACTACCTGCCCTGCATCGCATGGGGGACCATCGCCCATCGGTGTGCGGCGCTGACGGTAGGGGACAAGATACAGCTGGAGGGCCGGCTGCAGAGCCGTACATATATCAAACGGATCGGGGAGACCGAGGAGGAACGTACCGCCTTTGAGGTGTCGGTGATGACCATGGAGGAGATGTAGGGGAGCGCATTGCGCTCCCTGTTTTTTATGTGGGTCGGATGGGATGACAGATGATCTGAGTGCCGTCAAGCTGGTGGAGAGGGAGAGCGGAGATGCAGCGGTTTTCGTAGGTGGTCCAGCGGTACACAAGTGCGCCGGTGTCGCAGCAGGAGGTGTAAACGGTGCGCACGTCTCCGTCGGCCACCCTCACGCAGCCCTCCACCACGGCCACACTGTCCATAATGTGGAAGAATTGATTGACAGCCGTATCCCCTGCGCCGGGACGGGCATTTTGAGTCAGAAAAACGGCCCGGACAAAGCGGGAGGGGGAGGAGAAATCCCCGGGCAGCCCCACAGCACCCATGCCCCGGCTGTTGGGTGTCAGAGTCAGATGGGGGGCTAAGCGGTTTTCCGGCGGCAGAGGGGACAGGGACATATATTTGCTCAGCTCCAGCAGCTGAACGGACAGCCGGGGCTCGTTGGTCAGTACCCCGGCAGGGTTGTCGGTCAGCTGCAGGCCGGATCGGAGCGGCTCGACCGCAAGACAGCGGCCCTCCCGGTCGGCAATGAGCCAGTGCATAGGGGTGCGGGGCAGGTGAGGGCTGAAGTCAAGAGCGGCGATGTTGACCCCGGACAATAACTGACGGGCCTGTTGAATATTGGTGCATTGGGCGAGGACCCACGGGATGAGCTCAAAGGGGGCAAGGTTGACCTGACCGGGATGCAGGGGTGGGTAGTATGCGCTGTGAGGAAAATTCAGTCCGGCCATGGCAAGGCCGTGCTCGTTCATCCCGTCGTAGTACAGGGGAAACCCGGCCTCCACATGGGCCATACCCATGAAGGCGTAGTGGCGATCCAGCGTGGGCAGATGACGCATGGGCAGGGGGAAGTGACGTGGAGTGACGGTCACCTGCTCGTTCAAAGACCACTCCAGATCCAGAGTGCGGCCAAACAGGCCGTGAAAGGCAATAGCAGTACACATATCCTTGACCTCCGCAGCGTTTTGTATAGTATGCCGCAAAGGGCAAAAAAGTTGACATTGCAGAGGGAAGAGGCTACAATACCTCCTTGGTGAAATAAACAGAAAGGGGAGATGATCATGGCGATCCGGCTGGGTGATCACTTTACCTATACCAGGTTGCTGCGGTTTACCGTGCCCTCCATCATCATGATGATCTTTACCTCCGTTTACGGCGTGGTGGACGGCTTTTTTGTGTCCAATTTTGCAGGCAAGACGGCCTTTGCGGCGGTCAACCTGATTATGCCGTTTTTGATGATCTTCGGTGCGCTGGGTTTTATGGTGGGTACCGGCGGCAGTGCACTGGTGTCCAAAACTCTGGGTGAGGGGCAGCGGGAGCGGGCCAGTGGCCTGTTTTCTCTGCTGATCTGGCTTTCTCTGGCGGTGGGTGCCGTACTGGCGGTGCTGGGCGTGGTGTTTATGCGGCCCATTGCCGCCCTGCTGGGTGCGCAGGGGCAGATGCTGGAGGACTGCGTGACCTACGGCTGCATTCTCCAGATGGCGCTGCCGGCTTTTATTTTGCAAAATGAGTTCCAGAGCTTTCTCATTACCGCCGAGCGGCCCAAGCTGGGCCTTTGGGTGACGGTGGGAGCGGGCATGACCAATGTGGTGCTGGATGCCCTGTTTGTAGGGGCGTTCGGCTGGGGCATCCAAGGTGCGGCATGGGCTACGGTCATCAGTCAGTTGGTGGGCGGCGTGCTGCCGCTGGTGTGGTTCCTGCTGCCCAACGGCTCCTGCCTGAGGCTGACAAGACCTGTTATGGACGGCAGAGCGCTGGTCAGGACCCTGACCAACGGCTCGTCGGAAATGATGACCAACCTGTCCATGTCGGTGGTCAATATGCTCTACAACTTTCAGCTCATGAGCCTTGCGGGGGAGGATGGAGTGTCCGCCTACGGGGCCATTATGTATGTCAATTTTATATTCATTGCGGTGTTTATCGGCTATTCCATCGGTGTTGGGCCTGTGATCAGCTTCCATTACGGCGCAGGCAGCACCCACGAGCTGAAAAGCCTTTACAAAAAGAGTCTGCGCCTGATCGGCGGAGCGTCTCTGGTCATGCTGCTGCTGGCGGAGCTGCTGGCCGATCCGCTGGCCCGCCTGTTTGTGGGCTACGACGTGCAGCTGCTGGATATGACACGCAGAGCGTTTATCCTGTGCTTTTTGGCCCTTCTGCCCACAGGTGTCAACATCTTCGGCTCGTCCTTCTTCACTGCCCTCAACGACGGGCTGGTGTCGGCGGTCCTCTCCTTTTTGCGGTCGATGGTCTTTCAGGTGGCGGCGGTGCTGCTGCCGCTGGTACTGGGGCTGGACGGAGTGTGGCTGTCCATCCTTGTGGCCGAGGGTCTGGCGCTGGCGGTCACGATGTTCTGCTTTGTGATTTTTCGAAGAAAATATCAATACTAAACAAAAAGACACAGCCGGACGGGTTCCGTCCGGCTGTGTCTTTTTGTGCAATTACAGCTGCTTTTGATAGGTGGTGATGTGGGGGAGAGTCCGGTGCAGGCCAAACCGGAAGGACTCGCCGCCAAAATCGGCCTGATAGTCTCCGTAGAAGCCGCGGAAGGTGACCTTGCCGTCAGCATCGGTGACCAGATCCAGCTCGGTGTGCCACTCCTCGTCAAACAGGCGCTTTTGTTCCAAAGCGGCCAGCTTGGGAGTCATATCGGGGTGGAACAGACCGCCCCGGCAGTTGTTTTCATCCCAGCCGGGTACCGTGATGGCGGAGAAGTCGGCGGTATTCCACCAGGTGACATTCTCAATCTGCGGAGTAGCAAACCAGAAGGTGTACAGCATACGCAGGATATCCGCCTGCAGCTGTTCGGCCTCCTCACCCTCGCCGAAGGTGGGGATGGTGATCTCGGAGATCTCCAGAGGGAGATCGAAGGAGCCCAGAACCTCAATGCCGTGCAGGAGGTTTTCGGGGATCAGGTGCTTGATATAGGTCTGCAGATCCTTCTCCTGAGAGCCGCTGACACCCATGAAGATGTGGTTTTGCACGGCGACCTTGTTGATGGTGGCCTTTTTGTGCAGCAGGTTCTCGATGGTCAGGTAGAAGGGGGAGTGATAGCTTCCGATACCCACGTCACACAGCTCGGCGTCGTGGACCACCAGCCGCTCGTAGGGGAAATAGCGGCGGGCCATCTGCCACATCCGGATGGTGGTGTCCCGCTGGCGGGCCAAAGCGGAAGTGGTGGTGGAGCGCCAGAGCGTGGTGGTCTCGTTGGTCACTTCGATCTCGTACAAACGGCCCGTATAGCGCTCAGCAATGTCTGCAAAGCGCTTTTCGTAAATGTCCCACAGCTCGTCAGCGGACTTTTTGCGGGCCCATTCGGGGGTCAGCTTGTCGTAGTACAGGCAGTGAAGCTTGGGAGCAATGCCGTTGGCCTCGCAGTACTCCACGCACAGATCTGTGGGGGGGCGGCGGAAGATCTTGGAGCTGTCCTTGTCAAACCGATTGACCCCCTCCTCCGGGTGGTTGCCCGCAAAATAGAAGGGGACGGTGGCCGCATTGAAGTACTGGGGGAAAGCCTCCCGGAAGCGCTGGTTGACCTCGGGATCGTCAAACTGGTCAAGCATGAAGATATTCGCACCGTGGCGGAAGTCGTGGTTGGTCAGCTTCACGTGTACGGATACGCCGGCGGCGGGCTTGCCCTCCTTGTCCAGCAGCTGCAGGGTGTGGTCGCCCTTGCGGTGCTGCTCGATGTTCACGCGGGCACGCTCGTCCAGTTCGTCCTTTCTGGCGTTGAAGTGCTCCATACAGGCGGCACGATATTCAGCAATGGTCATATTGCATGCTCCTTTCAGGCTTCTGTAATGGTGTCTGCGATGCGATAGGTCCGGTCAAACTCCATAATAAACCCGCCGTCAATACGGTCGGCAAACAGATGGGGATCCTCCGAATTGGAGGCGAACATATCGTAGTGGTTGGGCACGTTGATGGGGGCACCGATCTTTTTTGCGGTGATCAGAGCCTGCTCTGTGTCCATGTTGCCCAGCCTGCCGTTGATGCAGATAAAGGTGACGTCGGGACGGTAAGCCGCAAGGCCGAAAAGTCTTTCGTTGTAGAGGGTGTCACCGCTGAAATACAGGGTCTTGCCCTCTGCCCTGACCACCAGACCAAAGGCGTCCACCGTGTGGTCGGCAAAGACGGCGGTAAGCTCCATATCACCGAGTTTGACGGTATCCCCCTCGCTCAGACAGATGACGTTTTCCCGCCCCAGCCGCTTCAGCGTCTGTCTGCCGCCCTTGGTGGTGATAAAAAGCTGGCGGGCGTCCATGAGACAGACGGTTTCTGGGTCCAGATGATCCAGATGATCGTGGGTGCATATCACGGCATCGCAGGAGATGTCCTGAGGTCGAATGGGTACCGGCAGCAGTCTGGGCCGTCCGGCCACCCGGTTGACGCTGTCGGACAGATACGGGTCGATGAAGATCTGGGCGGTCTGGGTTTGGAGCACGTAGCCGCTCTGACCCAAAAATCGGACGGTCATTGTACGCTCTTGCCTCCGTCTACGTATATGCTCTGGCCGGTGATGTAGCGGCCGTCCTCGGAGCACAGCAGACTGACGATGCCGGCGCAGTCACGGGGCTCGCCGTAGAAGCCCACAGGAATGCTGTCGGTGACCTTTTTGGCATACTCGGGGTCAGACAGAGCGGCCACATTGCGGTCGGTGTAGATGACGCCGGGGGCCACGTTGTTGACGGTGATGCCGTCTGCAGCAAGCTGCAGGGACAGGGACTGCATCATATTGGTCTGTGCGGCCTTGGAGGCGGAGTACACCAGCATGTCGGGGTGGGGCTTGGCCTCCTGCACGGAGCCGATGGTAATCACACGCCCCCAGCCGACCTGCTTCATGTGGGGGACGCAGGTCTGGATGAGCAGCATGGAGGAGACAAAATTGCAGTTGAGCTGATCCTGACATTCCTGCGTAGTGATCTGATGCCAGGGGGTGCGGAACTGCACCGAGGCGTTGAGCACCAGAACATCGGTGCCGGCCACAGACTGGGCGAGGGCTTTGGTGGCCTCCAGATCGCACAGATTGGCGGTAACGATGCGGGCACAGCCGCCATTGCGCTCAATTTCGGCCTTTAGTTCGTTGAGTTTGTCGCTGGGACGGGTGCCATGAAGGATCACCTCAAAGCCGTCGGAGGCAAGGCGCAGGGCGATGGCCCGGCCGATGCCTCGTGAGGAGCCGGTAACAAAGGCTGTTTTCATAGAATACCCCTTTAAAGAGCGGTCTGGGTGTCGGTGGGGTCGCCGTTGCGGGCCAGATCATACTCCCTGGACCAGTCCAGATCACGGTACTCTTCGCCACGGGGATCATTGCGGATCCAGTCGGTGAGCATGTCCAGCATTTCCTCGGTCCAGGTGTTCCGGTCGATCTGGGCGGTGGTGAACTTGCCCTGGCCGATCATTTCAAAGCCGAAATCATC
>JAZOBP010000037.1:0-2783 GCA_045596065.1 Lawsonibacter sp.
CGTTCTTACGGGTCTGGAAGTTGCGGGATTCCACCTGCTTCTGGGCGTTCTCGATGGCGTTGGACAGGATCTTCTGGTCGATGGGGGTGTCCTCGTCAATGCCCAGCTTATCCATCATGCCCTGCACGCGCTCGGAGCCGAACAGACGCATGATGTCGTCCTCCATGGACAGGAAGAAACGGCTCTCGCCCGGGTCGCCCTGACGGCCGGCACGGCCGCGCAGCTGGTTGTCGATACGGCGGGACTCGTGACGCTCGGTGCCCAGAATAAACAGACCGCCCACTTCACGCACCCGGTCAGCCTCTTCCTTGATCGCGTCCTTATACTTGGCCTCGGCCTCGGTGAACATACGCCGGGCGTTGAGGATCTCTTCGTTGTCGGTGTCGGCAAAGCCGGTGGCCTCGGCAATGAGCTCATCGGACAGACCGGCCTTGCGCAGGTCGGCCTTGGCCAAAAACTCGGCGTTGCCGCCCAGCATGATGTCGGTACCACGGCCGGCCATGTTGGTGGCCACGGTGACGGCGCCGAACTTGCCGGCCTGAGCCACGATCTCGGCTTCCTTTTCGTGGTTTTTGGCGTTGAGGACGTTGTGCTTGATGCCCCGGCGGCGGAGCATACCGCCCAAAAACACGGACTTTTCGATGGAAATGGTGCCCACCAGCACGGGCTGGCCCTTCTTGTGGCATTCTTCGATCTGGGCCAGAATGGCCTTGTACTTGCCCCGCTCGTTCTTCTACACCCCGTCGGGCTGATCGTGACGGGCCAGAGGACGGTTGGTGGGGATCTCCACAATGTCCAGCTCGTAGATGGTGCCGAACTCCTCCTCCTCGGTCATGGCGGTACCTGTCATACCCGATAGCTTGTCGTACAGACGGAAGTAGTTCTGGAAGGTGATGGTGGCCAGCGTCTTGGATTCGTTTGCCACCTCCACGTGCTCCTTGGCCTCGATGGCCTGATGCAGACCCTCGTTGTAGCGGAGGCCGAACATCAGTCCGCCGGCAAACTCGTCCACCATGATGACCTGACCGTCCTTGACCACATAGTCAATGTCACGCTTCATGATGCCGTGGGCACGGATGGCCTGATTGATGTGGTGGGAGAGGGTGGAGTTTTCGGGATCACCCAGATTTTCGATGTTGAAGGCCTGCTCTGCCTTCTGGATGCCACGGGCGGTGAGGGTGGCCGTCTTGGCCTTTTCGTCCACCACGTAGTCGGCATCCATGGAGGGGTCTTCCTCCTGCTTGTTGTCTACCTTGGCGATGCGCAAGCAGCGCAGACGGCGGACAAACTGATCCACGATGGTGTACAGCTGGGTGGATTTTTCGCCCTGGCCGGAGATGATCAGGGGGGTACGGGCCTCGTCAATGAGGATGGAGTCCACCTCATCCACGATGGCAAAGGCGTGATCACGCTGGACAAGCTCACTGGAGTACAGGGCCATGTTGTCACGCAGGTAGTCAAAGCCAAACTCGTTGTTGGTACCGTAGGTGATGTCGGCAAGGTAGGCGTCCTTCTTGGCCTGACCGGTGACCCCGTGGATGATCAGACCCACCGTCAGTCCCATAAAACGGAACACCTTGCCCATCCACTCCGAGTCACGCTTGGCCAGATAGTCGTTGACGGTGACGATGTGCACTCCACGGCCGGACAGGGCGTTGAGGTAGGCGGGCAGAGTGGCAACCAGCGTTTTGCCTTCGCCGGTCTTCATCTCGGCAATGCGGCCCTGATGGAGCACGATGCCGCCGATCAGCTGCACCCGGTAGGGGCGCATACCCAGCACACGCCAGGCGGCCTCACGGCAGGCCGCAAAGGCCTCGGGCAGGATGTCGTCCAGAGTCTCGCCGGCGGCAAGGCGGGCCTTGAGCTGGGGGGTCTTGGCCTGCAGCTGCTCGTCGGTGAGGGCCTTGTATTCTTCTTCAAGGGCCTCGATCCTGCAGACCAGAGGCTCGATGGACTTCAGCTCACGCTGGGAGCGGGTGCCGAAAATCTTGGTAAACAGACTCATATCAATAAACTCCTTGCAACAATGGGGTATGCTCATAATAAATCAATTTAGTATAACACAATCCATCCGGGTAGGAAAGTATAATTTGTAAACAAAAGGCGAGAAAAACAAAAGATTTCTGTGTACTAAGCCGAAAAAACCACTGCAGACCCATAAAGTGTACGCCGAGAGTTGACAAAAAACGGGCGGTGTGATAGATTATGGACACAACTGAACAGGACAGAAGAAGCGTACAGGAAAGCGGCCAGAGCCCACCGAAGGAGTAACACTCTCAGGTGTCCCCGTGGGATAAGGACTGTGCGTGGATGTAACTCTGGAGAAGCCCGTGCAGAACGGGGGCCGAAGGGGCAAAGCGGACATCCGTCCGCCAATCTCTCAGGCAAAAGGACAGAGAATACAGCACTCTCGGAGCACGGCGTGCTCCTGTGTGTCTGTTTGCCTTTCTTCTTCGGGGCGGCCTCTGGGCCGGTCCCGATTTTGTTTTGCCCAAAAACAACGAGAAAGAACAGGAGAGAGAAATCATGGCACAGTTTATCCAATCCGTCGAGGACGCACTTTTGCCTGTAGTGGTCAACATCAACACCTACCTTTCCAACTACATTCTGGTGTTCCTGCTGGTGGGCGTGGGTCTGTGGTACACCATCCAGACCAAGTTCGTGCAGGTGCGCTGCTTTGGTGAGGGCATCAAAAAGATGTTTGGCAATCTGTCCCTGCGGGGCGGCAAGCAGAGCAGCGGTATGAGCTCCTTCCAGGCTCTGGCCACTGCCATTGCAGCCCA
>JAZOBP010000038.1:0-7994 GCA_045596065.1 Lawsonibacter sp.
CTGCGGATTGGGCGCATGGCCGGGTCGCTGCGTCCTCGCAGATTCCGTATCGTTCGCCTCTGCCTATGGCAAAGGCTCATTCACTTCATTGCTCGTCCTCTCCCCACAATGCTAAAGCATTGCGTGGGCCCCAGGTCTGTCTCGGGCTGGTGTCCGGGGCTTGAGCCCCTCCCCTCGCCCTCGCTCCGGTCCACCCGTAAAGGGCACGCCATATCCGTAGCGCTCCTTCGTCGCTAACGGCTATGCAGCAAGCTCCCCTATGCGCCTATCCTCACGCTTCCTATTCGCCCCCAAAAGGCGATTTTCTCAGCCCTTTTTGTCTCCAAGGATGGCCTTGATGCTCTCCTCGTCCAGCCCCTGCTCCATAAGCCGGGCCACAAGGGGCCCGATCACCTCTCCGGTCAGGCCCTCGGCCACGCCCTGCAGCAGAGCGTCAAGGGGGCCGGACCGGGTCGGCTGTGGCTTGGGCTGTGTGTCCGCAGGCGGCTTGGGCTGCTCATGATCCCGCTGACGCTTGTGGTTGTTCCAGCCGGCAAGGGCCGCACTCACCGAGGAGTAGCCCAGCTGCTTGTAGTGCTCCCGGATGTAGTCCTCCACACTGTTCTCCCCGTAGGTCTCCGACCACTCCTCCACCGCCGACCAGTCCATGGTGGGCGCCTTGTCGGATTTTGTCGATTTGCCCGTCCCGGCGGCCTTTTGCGCTGCAAGAGGGGTATCCCGATCGTCCTCGTACACGTCCCGATTGTAGTCCCGGTCGTCCTCGTACACGCCCCGGTTGTAGTCCCGATCGTCCTCGTACACGCCCCGGTTGTAGTCCCGGTCGTCCTCGTACACGTCCCGGTTGTAGTCCCGGTCGTCCTCGTACACGCCCCGGTTGTAGTCCCGGTCACGCTCATAGTCGCCGACCTCGTCCCGCCAGCGGTCGTAGCGGTCCGACTCCAGAGCCCGGAGCAGTTCCAGCCGTTCCATGTCCTGCTCACGCCGATCCAAATACATGTCGTAAGCGGCCTTGTAAAGCTCGGGCACCTTGTCCGCCAGCTTGTCCATGTAGCCCTGATAGCTCTGGCTTGCGGCGGTGGCGGCGTAGGAGCTGGCCGTACCCTCGGTGCGTGCGGACACCTCCCCCAGAGTATCCTCCATGGCCCGCTTGCCCAGACGGGTGTAGGTTTCCTCGTACTGCTTATAGAGGGGGTCGTTCTCTGCTTCATAGGTAAAATTCTCCCCCCGAAGCACCCGGCTGGCGGCCTGACCCAACGCCCGAGCATAGAGCTCGTCGTCATAGTCCGGACGCTTGTTTTTCTTGTCCTCAGCCATTGCCGGCGCCCCCCTTCTCCAGAGCGGTCAGCCGCCTTATGCTTTCCGCCCAGCGGTAGTCCTGCTCCTCGGCCATCTGGCCCAGCAGGTCGTAGAGCCGGGCCACGTCCTGACCCACGCTGCCCACGGGCCTGCCAATGGTATGAATGTCCATTTATCCTCTCCCTCTCTTGCGGAATTCCCGTTCCAGCTCCAGCACGGTGCAGTCCCCCACGCCACTCAACCGCAGGCGCAGCTGAGCGCATCGGCGCAAGGGCAGCTCCAGCCGAGCCACCTTGTGACCCACGGCCCGTACCAGACCCAGCCGCTGCCAGCCTCCGTCGTCGTAGCAGGCCTCCACGCTCAGCCAGCTGCCCGGCTCCAGATGGGCCCGGAGGTGCAGACGGGTGTACTGCATCCGATCCATATCCTCGTACATGGGGGCCAGCTCCCCCTGCCACTCCACGGGCCCCTCCCCGGCCTCCAGGGTACGCAGGGTGTCCCTCTCCAGACACACCAGCCCCTCCGGGCCTCGGGCCATGGCGGTGGGGCGGCTGGCGTCCCGGCGATACCACAGACCCAGAGCAGGGTCAAAGACCAACAGCTCCGCCTCTTGTTTCCGAAGCACTGACAAGTAATAACACTTGCCATCTGTACCCCCCACACCCCCGGTCAAGTGCTCATGGCCCAGGGGCTGGGAGATGCAGTCGGGCAGACCGCCGGAGGAGCTGTACACCCCGTCCGTCCCCAGATAGTAGAGCTTGGCTCCCAGGCACACAAGGCTGGTCCCGCTGTCCCGTGCCACCCCGGGCATGGTGTAGGTAGTCAGGTGGTAGTTGTCCGGCAGAGTACCCAGCACCTTGTGCAGGGCGTTCTCCTTAAAGCACAGCACGCTGCCTCCAAAGGAGCATATGGCGGTAAAGTCCCCCTCGCTGCCCACCGCCACGGTGTAGCTGTCCGTGGACAGGCCCTTGTAGCGGTAGAAGTTGCAGGGGTCGCCCAGAGCGCTGGCGTAGATGCAATTGTCCGCCGAGCACACCCCCCACAGGCGGTTATCCTGCTGGCAGATGTGATCCAGATTGGGCACACGCCGGGTCACCATGACGGCATGGGTGGTGGTTGTTTCCCCGGGGAAGGTGCCCGAGGCAAAGGTGATGGTGTTGGTGGTGGCATCGATGCTCTGGATGATGATGTCCTGCTTGCAGTAGGAGCCGGTGGTGTTGGTGACGGTCACCGCATCCCCCACCCGAAACAGCCCTTCAAGGGGCTGTCCGGCCTGCTGGGCCCAGAAGATCTCAGCCGAGAGCTCACTGCTGTAGGAGCTGGTGCTCCACTGATAGTCCACTACCTCCGTCACCCTGCCGTAAAAGCCCACATCGTTGCCCGGCTCTGCCGAGGTAGTGGGTGCGTTAGCCGAACGCTTGTAGACGGGATAACCCGCCGAGTAAGTACCGCTGCTCTGGCTGTAGGTCACCGTCGGGATGTAGTACCGGCCATTGCTGTTGTGGGGCAGCAGCCACTTGCCTCCGGTCACCGTCCAGCCATCGGTCTCGTCCCAGGCCACGGTGTCATAGGTCCACATATAGGGCTCCCTGCCGTCGCTGCCCCCAAGCTTGATGCTGGTCTGGGCGTACACCGACTCCGGCAGCAGGGACAGGCTGCTTGTGGTGAACTTTGCCGTCCCCCGATTTACCGCCTGGGCCTCCAGCTTGGTCACCGTCTTGTCGGTGAGATCCACGGCAAGCCCGTCGGGCCATACCACCAGCTTGGAGTTGATCACCGCAAACTCTTTGGGCCCATTTTTGACGTTGCATATGGCCTCATCCCCGTACCAAAGCTGCCCCCCCTCCACCATGATGCGCACCCCATCCCAGTAAAAGACGGCCTCCGCATCTGTAAGGATTTCCACCTTGTCAGCCCTTGTGGGAGAAAGGTAAGGATAGCGTTTCGAGGACAGATTTTGCATCTGTGCAAATCGTCCCTCCCCCGCCCCGGCTCTGCGGTCAAGGCCGCCGAAGGTTACGGTGCGCCGGGTGGTGGGGGCGGCGTTCTGCTTCAAAAAGCCAAGCATCCGGCCACCCCCTTACACTATGACGCCCCCGGCGGACCGGGGCCGGTGGCTCTGCCGCCAGTGGGCCCGCAGGGCGGCGTAGAGGTCATGGAACCGGGCGGCGAGTGCGTTGTAGGCCTCGTAGTTGCCCAGCTCGAACTCAATGTACGCCTGCAGCCACAGGGTGTAGAGCCCGGCATAGGCCCCCTGAATGAGCAAAGGCTCCTCCCCCTGCTCCGGCCAGCGTGTGACGGGCTTTTGCTCCGGGCAGTCCGAGCCGGTAAGCTCATGGTAGATGCGCTCGTCCAGCTCCATGACCTGCCGGGCCTTGTCCTGCTCTCTGAGGCCGTCGGGCCGCTGGGCGGCGCATTGGGTCAGGACGGATGCCACGGTGGTCATGCCTCCACCTCCGCCTCCTCCAGCGCCCTTTGAATGTCCGCCAGGTCCTCCACTGTCAGCACGCCCTTTTCATGCCATGCGGCGGCGTCCAGAACGATGCGGTGGTGGGCCATGACCCCCACCGCCCGGAGAAAGCCGGTCTTTACAAAGTCTCTGAGACTAAACATTTACACATTCCCTCCCATGGAAATAATGGCCTGCACCAGCTGGTCGTAGGCCTTGTTGGTGTCCCGGGGATAGGTGCAGGTAATAACCGCCCCGGGGGTGTCAGCCAGCACCGTAAGCGCCGTCCCGGACGCCGCCGCCCTGCAGCTGCCGTCCTGCTGTGGGGTGACGGATGTCCCCGTGTAGGGCTCATAGGCCGGCATGGTGTCCTGCGTGTATATGCCCGGCACCACCATGAGGTGATTGCTCTCATCCCAGCTCGTGCCGTTTACCGACATGCGAAACTGCAGCCACTGCTCTCCCCCGGGGGTGGTGAAGGTGGCACAGGTCTTTATCATGATCTGGGTGTCCACCGTTGCCCTCTGCATATATACCTCCTGGGCAAAGCAGTAGGTGTAGGTGCCGGCCGGCAAGTCAAAGACCCAGCGTCTATAGGTGGGGTGGTCCTCGCCGGCGATAATTCCGTACACAAACGCCTCGTCGCACAGATTGCTGCCGCAGACCGTCACCTTGACCGCCGTGGGGTCGTCCACCCCGGACACGTTGATGTCCAGCTGCCCGGCAAGGGGGCTGACGTCCTCCAGCCGCAGCAGCTGCGTCCCTTGCGCCGTACCGGTCAGGGCGTTGGCGTACTGGTCGCTGCTCTGCGTGGAAAGGGCGTCGATCTGGCTCTGAAGCTGCTGGGCCAGCGTGGGCGTGGGGTCGGTGGGCGGCTGCGCCTGTGCCGCCCACGGGGCGTCCAGTACCTCCAGCTCCACAGGCAGGGTGCGGATACGGACAGCCTCTCCTGCCCCCTCCAGCACAAGGGTGCAGGTCCCAGCCTGGGCCAGCGGCTCCGGGGGGATGGGCAGGCGGTAGACCGTGCCGCCCTCCTCCTGCTCCCCCGTGCTCTCCCCAAGGAGGCAGGTGACGGGGTTCTGGCCGTGTGCGTCCCAGAACTGGGCGGTCTTGGTAAGGCCCTGCCAGTCCGGGCCGAAGTGGAGGGCAAGGCAGGTGGAGTTGCCCTCCCCCACCACACAGGGGTCGCCGGGGCCCACCGAGACCCGGCTGCCCTGAATGTTCAGGTCAATTTGTCTCATGTTGCCCCTCCTTGCGCCTTAGATGTCACACAGTTTCTCCGTCCTCTGGGCAAGGCGGTCGGCCTTGTGGGCCTCCACCTGCTGACGGGCGGCGTCCTCCAGCACACGGACGAACTTGGCCTTGATCTTCACGCTTTCCCCTCTGCGTATGCGGATGATCTCGCCGTTGACCCCCACGATGAGGTCCTGACGCTCCTGACCGGGCAGGAGGGGTGCGGTAAAGTCTACCAGCTTGTCACCGCTTGGGGTGACGGGCTTGGAAGTCGTTTTCTCGCTCATAGGTAAGTCTCCTTTCATGTCACACGGCCCAAAGGGCCGTATATCACTGCCGCCCAACGGACGGCAATATCACTCGGCCCCAGGCCGAATATCACGTCACGACACCGTCGTGACCTATCACGGGCGGCAGACGGCCGCCTCTGCGGCCCGCCTTCGGTTTTTCCGCACAGGCGGCGTCTGCGCTGCGGCTCAGTCCTCTGTTTTACGCAGTGGCGGTCGTCTCAATACGCACCATGTACTGCTCCACCAGGATCTCAGCGGTCTTGGTGGCCTTCCAGCCCACGGTGCTGCGCTGATCGATGGGGTCGGCGGTACCGGCGGAGCCGCGCTGCTTGACAAAGTGCTCCAGACCGCCGCCGGTCACCTCGGTGACGCCGTAGGCGTCGTCGCCCAGGATGAGGGTAGAGTACACGTCGGCGCCGTCTTTGCCCTCGCCCTTGAACACCTTGGCACGGCTGGACTCCACAAAGCGCACGCCGTACAGCTCGCCGATCTCGTTCTTGTACAGCTCGGTGGTGTCACGGTAGGTGTGGGGCATCTTCCAGTTGGGGTCGCTCATGAGGTCGTACTTGCAGTAGGGGTGGATGATGCCGGCGTAAAAGCCGTTGATCTTGGGGGCATCCTGAGCCTCCAGCGTACGCACGGCACGGCGCACGGCGTCCACGGTGAGGTTGCAGTTATCCTCCTTGTCGGTGTAGTACAGCTCGGCACGGCTATCCACCTGACCGGCGGCGTACTGCACGTTGGTGCCGGCGTTGATGACGTCACGGGTGATGGTGTCCAGGGTGCGGCCTGCCTGAGAGGCGATGGACTTGTCGGCCACCATGACCACGGGGTCGATGGCGGTCATGTCCAGCATGTCAGCCACGGTGACGTAGCCGCCGTACTGCTTGACGGTGGCGGTCTTGGCGGTGACGTACATGGACTGGCCGTCGGGGGTGACGCCCTCGGCCAGGGGGGTGGTCAGCTCAGGCAGGGCGTCAAACTGGCGGAACTGGATGGTCTTGCCGCCGTTCTTGGGGATGGGATGCTTCTGACCGAACTGGTCGTGGACCAGCTCAGGCTGGACCAGACCGATGAGGTTTTTCTCATAATAGGTCTTGTTCTCCGCCGACAGGCCCTCTGCGGCGGTGGTGTTGGGGTTGAGATTGATGGTTTCGCTCATAGGTTGTTTCTCCTTTCCTTTTGGGGTGGGCGGCGGTGCTTATCCAAAACTGATACGCTCGCCGCTCATCACCCGTCTGCGGATGTCCGCAAGCTGCCGGTCGGTGAGCCTGCTCACATCCTCTCTTACGGTGAAGCCGCTTTGACCGGAGGTGCCGTTCTCGTCCGGCCTTGTCCCCCGTGCCCGGATGGAGTCCACCACCCGGCGTTCGGTGGCCTGGGCCTGACGGCGTGCCACCTGCTGCTTGATGCGCTCCATGTGGGTGGCCTCGTAGGCTGCCCGGAGGCTGACGGGTCGGCGTGGGTTGGTCACAAGGGCACGGAAGTCCTCGCCGGCCATCTCCCGTTTCAGGTCAAAGTCCGGGTATTCCTCCCGGAGCCTCTTTTCCTCCTGCCCCCAGCGCTCCACCTGCGCCCGGGCGAACTCCTCCGCCCGGCGGTGGGTCTCGGCCCGGCTGTGCCGGCGGCCCTCAATGGCCTGCTTCAGCTTGTCCACGTCCCCGTCGTCGATGCCGAAGTGGCCCATAGCCAGCTCCAGCACCTCCCGGGCGTCAGATAGCTGCTGCTCCAGACCCTTGACCTGCTTGAACCGGGCGTTGATGATGCGCTGGGTGTCCTGGGTGAACAGGTCCTTGTACTCCCCGTCCACCAGTGCCTGCCACGCCGCCCTGCGGTCTGCGGCTTGGTTGGGGGCCTGTGCCCCCGTGGTCCTGTCCTCCCCGGCGTCGGGAGGGGTGGTCGTCTCTGGGCCCCGTCCGCTGCGTTCCTCCTTGGCTCCCCTTGCACCCGTAAAGGGCACGCCACATCCGTAGCGCTCCTCCCCCTTGGCTCCCCTTGTCAGGGGAGCTGTCGGCCTGTGGCCGACTGAGGGGTAGTTCGCTGACGGCTGAGCAGTCAGGGGAGCTGTCGGCCTGTGGCCGACTGAGGGGTAGTTCGCTGACGGCTGA
The DNA here is from genome assembly GCA_045596065.1 of Lawsonibacter sp. GTDB lineage: Bacteria > Bacillota > Clostridia > Oscillospirales > Oscillospiraceae > Lawsonibacter. The sequence goes on from JAZOBP010000038.1 coordinate 7,377, forward strand.
GCAGCAGACTTCCCTGTGCGCCTATTCTCCACGTTTTTTTCGCCCGTTTGGTCTCGCTGGGCAAGTTCGAGACCTGTGCCGTTGTTCTCGCCCAAAGTTATCATGTCATCCATGTAAACTCCCCCTTTTCGAGATATGAGATAGGGTGATATGGGAGCGTATCCTTCACGTTCTGCATCCCGCCGATATATCTCCTATCTCCTATCTCCTATCTCACTTGCCTCTGCGCCCGTGCCTGCCTTGCCTGCAGGGTGTCTCCCCCGGCGGACTTGTCCTCAGGATGGGGCAGGGTGGGCGTTCCGGCTCTGCTCAGGGCCGCCTGCAGACTCTGCCGCACCTGCTCCACCCCCTCAAACTCCATCATCTCAAGGGCCCCCAATGCCTCCCCGGCCCGATCCGGATCAAAGAAGCCCAGCCGGTACAGCTCCTTGGCCCGCTCGTTCTGCTCGGCACGGGTAAAGGGGTTCTTCTTCTGGGCCCGGATCTTCAGGTCAAAGACGGGCCGGCGGTACAGGGGCAGGCCGTCCCCGTCCCCCCCCAGCACCCGGTCCCGGAGGGCGTCGTTGCTCAAACGCACAAAGGCGTACTCCCCCTTCTTTCCCAGCACCCGAAAGGCCC
>JAZOBP010000039.1:0-3478 GCA_045596065.1 Lawsonibacter sp.
AGCTGCGTTCCCTCACTCAGGTCATCATCCTCAGCGACACCTTTGAGCAGTTTGCAAAGCCCCTCATGGAAAAGCTGGGCTGGCCCACCATCTTCTGCAACACGCTGGAAGTGGCGGAGGGCGGCGAGATCACCGGCTACAAAATGCGCTGCGAAAAGTCCAAGCTCACCACCGTCACTGCTCTTCAGTCCATCGGCTACGAGACCATTGCCGCCGGTGACAGCTATAATGATCTTGGCATGATCCGGGCCAGCAAGGCAGGGTTTTTGTTCCGCAGCACCGACCAGATCAAGGCGGATAACCCGGATGTCCCTGCCTATGAGGAATATGACGAGCTTCTGGCTGCCATCCGTGCAGCCATGGTGTAAGGGAGGAACAAAAAATGACCAACTATTTTGAGAATATCTGCTTCAAGCCTGCCGATATTCTGCTGCCCAAGCAGGAGGATATGACCTGCTGGAGCGTGGTGGCCTGTGATCAGTACACCTCTCAGCCTGAGTACTGGCAGCGTGTGGCCGACACCGTGGGCAAGAAGCCCTCCACCCTCAAGCTGATCCTGCCCGAGAGCTGTCTGGAGGGCCCCAACGTGGAGACAGACATCATGGAGATCAACACCACCATGAGCCGCTATCTCCGTGACGGCATTTTTGCCACCCTGTCCGACAGCCTGATCTATGTGGAGCGCAAGCTTCACGGTGGTGCTGTCCGCCGGGGCATTGTGGGCATGGTGGATCTGGAGCAGTATGACTATGAGCCCGGCTCGCCCGCTCTGGTGCGTGCCACCGAGGGTACCGTGCTCTCCCGCATCCCGCCCCGTGTGGCCGTGCGTAAGAACGCTCCCATCGAGCTGCCTCACGTGATGCTGCTGTGTGATGACCGCAGCAAGACGGTCATGGAGCCGTTGGGCGAGCAGACCGGTGCGATGGAAAAGGTCTATGACTTTGAACTGATGGAGCAGGGCGGTCACATCACCGGCTGGCGTCTGGGCGAGGCCCAGCTGGAGCAGCTGGCAAAGGCCATTGCCGGCCTTGCCGACCCTGCCGCCTTCCGTGCCAAGTACGGCGTGGGAGAGAATGTGCCCGTGATGCTCTTTGCCGTGGGTGACGGCAACCACTCTCTGGCTACCGCTAAGGAGTGCTATGAGCGCCAGAAGCATCTGGTCCCTGCCGACCAGTGGGACAGCCTGCCCTCCCGTTACGCACTGGTGGAGCTGTGCGGCCTGCATGACGAGTCGTTGCAGTTCGAGCCCATCCACCGTGTGGTGTTCGGCGTGGACCCCGACAGCCTGCTGGCCGACCTGAAGAACGCCTTCCCCGGCGCCTATGAGGGCGAGGGTGAGGGCCACGTGTTGCGCTATGTGGCCGGTAAGCGTCAGGGTGCCATCACTGTGCCTGACCCCAAGGCTCAGCTGGCTGTGGGTACGCTGCAGGGCTTCCTGGACGGCTGGATGAAGGAGCACAAGGGTACCGGTATTGACTACATCCACGGCGATGACGTGGTTGTGGAGCTTGCAAGCCGTGCCGATGCCGTGGGCTTCCTGCTGCCCGCCATGGCCAAGGAGGAGCTGTTCCCCACTGTTATCCATGACGGCGTGCTGCCCCGCAAGACCTTCTCTATGGGCCACGCCAATGATAAGCGTTTCTATCTGGAGGCACGCAAGATCCGCTGATGTGCGGGGAGGTACGTAGGATGGAAGTTAAGGCCGGAGCAAAGCTAAACCTGACGCTGGACGTCATTGGCCGCCGTGAGGACGGCTACCACGATCTGCGCATGGTCATGCAGACGGTGGAGCTGGCCGACACGCTCCGGCTGGAGCGTGGACAGGGTCAGGGCATCCGTGTAAAAAGCAACATCGGCTTTTTGCCTGCGGATGAGCATAATCTGGCCGCTGCTGCGGCTCTGGCCTTTCAGCGTGAGACGGGCATTGAGGTGACCCCTCTGGACATTGCGCTGGATAAGGTCATCCCCATCTGTGCCGGTCTGGGCGGGGGCAGCAGCGATGCCGCTGCCGTGCTGCGAGCTCTGAATGAACTCTATAACGCCGGTCTGAGCACACAGCAGCTTGCCCGTGTGGGTGAGCAGGTGGGCTCGGATGTGCCCTACTGCGTTATGGGTGGGACGGCTCTTGCGGAGGGCAGGGGAGAGGTTCTTACCCCGCTGCCCCCACTGCCCAGATGCCGGGTGGTACTGTGCAAGCCGGACTTTTCTGTGTCCACCCCGGCGCTCTTTGCCCGGATCGACTCGGTGCGTCTGCGCTGCCGACCGGATACCAAGGGGGTGCTGGCGGCTCTGGAGCAGGGAGATCTGGAGGGGGTTGCCAGACGTCTCTACAACGTCTTTGAGGATGCGCTGCCCCAGCGATGTGCAGCCAAGGTGGAGCAGGTCAAGCAGATTCTGATCCAAAGCGGTGCTTTGGGTGCTGTGATGAGCGGCACGGGATCTTCGGTCTATGGACTGTTCCGTGACGAGACCTGTGCACAGGACGCCTATGAGCAGCTTAAACAGCTCTATCCTGAAACATTCCTCACCTATACGGTATAAAAATCAAAACACCGTCCACACTATTTGTTATAACTGTGTGGACGGTGTTGCATTATGCAAAACAAACTGAAACGGTGGGAAGCGGCCCTCATGGTGGGGATCGCTGCTGCGCTGCTGATGGGAGCGGTGCTGGAGCAGGAGCACAATGACCTTGCCCAACGGGTCATCCGCCTGCACGTCGTTGCAAATTCGGACAGTGAGGCAGACCAGAGCCTGAAGCTGCTGGTACGGGATCGGATACTGGACAGTGCAGCGGCCCTCTATCATCCCGATGACGATATGACGTCGGCCTGCGAAAGGTTAAGCGGACAGCTTGACACGCTTAAGAGGGTCGGGGAGCAGACTCTGCGGGAGCAGGGCTGTCCCCATCCGGTACAGGTCACCTTGGGCAGCTGCGACTTTCCCACCAAGCAGTATCATGACTTTGCCCTTCCGGCAGGGGAGTATACCGCTTTGCGTGTGGTGATCGGAGAGGGAAAGGGTGAAAACTGGTGGTGCGTGGCATTCCCGCCCCTTTGTTTGGGCAGCGTTACCGAGACGGTGGATCAGGCAGCGCAGGTCGGGCGCTTTACACAAAGTCAGGTGTCTCTCATTACCGGTGAGAGTGAGGGATATGTGGTCAAATTCAAGGCTCTGGAGCTTTGGAACAAGTTTAAATCGCTCTTTTAACAAAAACATCCGTGACGGATCCGTCACGGATGTTTTGTCCTTTTTACAGTTCGTCCTCGGCAGCCTGACGACGCAGCAGGGACAGAGGGGGTACTGCCTTGGGCAGCTGCATGGTAAAGCGCATTTGGGGCTTACGGGGCTGGGACAGAGGCAGTCCGTCCTCGTCGTGCATTTCCGGCACGCAGAAGGACAGGGCAGGCATGTCCGGGCCTATGACCTCCAGCGTATCCCCGGCAGCAAATTTGTTGCGCAGGGACAGGGTGGCAAG
>JAZOBP010000040.1:0-9245 GCA_045596065.1 Lawsonibacter sp.
AAAGAGGAGTGAAGTTATGAAAATCACAGACATCAAGGTTTATATCATGGATGCCTACCGCACCAACTGGACCTTTATCAAGGTAGAGACGGACGAGGGCCTCTACGGCTGGGGCGAGGCCTCTCTTGGCACGCAGGAAATGGCCCTCAAGGGCTGCGTAGAGGATCTCAAACGGCTCATCGTGGGCCGCAGCCCCATGGAGATCGAAAAAATGCGCTTTGAGGTCTACCGGGACATCTACTGGAAGGGCGGCCCGGTGCTCATGAGTGCCATTTCCGGCGTGGAGATGGCCATGTGGGACATTGTGGGCAAATACTTCAATACTCCGGTTTACAACCTCTTTGGCGGCAAGATGCGGGATCGGGTCAAGATGTATGCCAACGGCTGGTTCTCCGGCTCCAAGACCCCCGAAAACTTTGCGGCCAAGGCCAAACAGACCGTTGCGCTGGGTGTCAGGGCGCTTAAGTGGGACCCCTTTGGCAAGGCGCACATGACCCTGACCAAGGAAGAGATGCACACCGCTGTGGAGAGCGTAGCCGCTGTGCGTGAGGCGGTTGGGGATGATATTGAGCTGCTCATCGAGTGTCACGGACGCTTTAATCCCTACACTGCCATCGAGATCAGCCGGGAGCTTGCCCCCTTTAAGCCCATGCTCATGGAGGAGCCCTGTCCTCCCGACAATACCGACGCCATCGCCAAGGTCAAGGCCAAGAGCCTTGTGCCCATCTCCGCCGGTGAGCGTGTGTACGGCATCTATGCCTTTGACGATCTGTTCAGCAAGGACGCTGTGGACATTGTCCAGCCGGATATGTTCCATACCGGCGGCATGATGGAGTGCAAAAAGGTGGCCGCCATGGCCGAGGCCAAGCACATCCCGGTCTCCTTCCACAACCCCTCCGGCCCCATCTCCAACGCTGCGATCCTGCAGCTGGCTGCCGCCACCCCCAACTTCCTCATTCATGAGATCATGATCAACGACGGCTCCTTCCGCAAGGCCATCACCAACGAGGAGGTCATCTTTGAGGACGGCTGCATCCTCATCAACGACAAGCCCGGTCTGGGCATCGATGTCAACGTGGAGGCGGTGGAGGCCCGGCCCTATCACCCCATCAACCTGCGTCACTATACCGGCAACCTGACCGAGATCCGTCCCAAGGACGATACGATCTTCTACTTTAAAGGGATCGGTGATAACAAATGAGCATGGAATTGCTAAGGAAATACCGCTTTGTAGGCCTGTTCCGGCACATTCCGCCCCGGCACGCCCTCAAGGCGGCTCAGGCCATGTATGACGGAGGCGTGCGCATCTTTGAGATCACCTTCGATCCCAGCGGCGGCACCAGTATGGAGGAGACCGCCGGCATCATCCGCAGTCTGCGCTCATACTTCGCAGACGAGGTGAGTGTGGGTGCGGGCACGGTGGTGACCATGGACTTTGCAAGAGCCGCCTGTGAGGCCGGGGCCGAGTTTATCGTAGCTCCCAACACGGATGCCGAGATCATTGCCTACACCAAGGAGCATGGCATGCTGTCCATCCCCGGTGTCTACACACCCACAGAGATCGTGCAGGCGTGGAAGCTGGGGGCGGACGTGGTCAAGATCTTTCCCATCCTGCCCGACGGGGAGGGCTACCTGAAAAATGTCATCTCGCCCCTGTCCCACATCCCCTTTATGGTCACCGGGGGTATCAACCCGGACACGATCGAAAAATTTCTTGCCACAGGGCCCGTGGCGGTGGCGGCCGGTGCCTCTATCGTCACCCGGGAGCTGGTGGAAAAGGGCGACTTTGATACCATCCGGGAAAATGCCCGCCGCCATACCGAAAAAATCAGCCTGACATAACACAGAGGGAGGAACGATCATGCCTATTGTCTATCATCCGAAAGAACAGGTATTCCTGCTCCAGACCAACCAAACCACCTATGCCATGACGGTGAATGAGGAGGGCTATCTGTGTCACCTCCACTGGGGCGGTAAGGTGGAGAAGGTGAGTGATCTGCCCACTCTTCGTCAATTGACCCATCGTCGCTCCATGATAGGCCGACATATGCCCGAGATAGAACTGCTGGAGTACCGCAGCTGGGGCGGTCCCTCCGTCATGGAGCCGGCCCTGAAGATCTCCTTTGCCGACGGTACCCGCAACCTGTTTTTGGTCTATCAGTCCCATGAGATCGACGGCGAGACCCTGAAGGTCGTCACCCGTGACCCCCAGTACCCGGTGCAGGTGACGCTGTTTTACCGGGTCTGCCCGGAGTTTGACATCATTCAGCGCTGGACGCAGGTGGACAATCTGGGTCAGGAGAACTTCGTGCTGGAGATGGCCGCCAGCGCCAACTGGACGCTGCCTGTGCGCCGTGAGTATCGCCTTACCTACTTTACCGGCAACTACGGCCACGAGTTTCAGATGAACCGGGAGACGCTGGGCTTTGCCAAGCGTGTGCTGGAGGCCCGACGCGGTCTGTCCGGCTTTGACTGTGTGCCCTTCTTTATGGTGGATGAGGGGCAGGCTACGGAAGAGCAGGGCAAGGTGTACTTCGGCAGCATTATGTGGAGCGGCAACTGGAAGATCACCGTGGAGAAGGACTGCAACGAGCAGAGCATCATCACCGGCGGGGTCAATGACTTTGACTTTGGCTACTGTCTGGAGCCCGGCCGGAGCTATACCACCCCTGAATTTTTTGCCGGCTGTCTCATGGACGGCGGCTTTGGCGGCGTGGGCCGACGTATGCACCGCTATGCCCGGGCGGAGATCCTCCACCCCATGGAGCGGGACCGCCTGCTGCCCATCATCTACAACACCCACAACAGCTTTTACAACCGTGTGGACGAGAGCATCATCCTTAAGGAAATCGATGCTGCTCACGAGGTGGGCATCGAGCTGTTTGTTCTGGAGGGCGGCTGGTCCGGCTGGGATGAGCTGGACAGCCCGGTGAACAACTATCACTCCCACCGTCTGGGCTTTGGCACATGGGAGGTCAATCCCAAACGCTTCCCCAACGGTCTCAAGCCCATTGCGGACAAGCTCCATGGCTACGGCATGAAGTTCGGTCTGTGGATCGAGCCGGAGGCCGTCTTTGTTACCAACCGCATTGTCACCGAGCATCCCGACTGGATCATCGGCTATGATAACCGTCCCCTTGAGGTGGCCGGTGCCATGAACTGCTACTCTCTGGATATGGCCAATGACGAGGCCTGTGACTACATGACCGATCTGCTTATCAAGCTTGTTGGCGAAAACGGTATCGACTATGTGAAAAACGACTTTAACCGGGCTAATCCCCATATGGGCTGCCGGGGCGTGCCGTTGGAGCATAAAAAGGAGGGCTGGGACAAGTATGTGCGCAACATGTGGAAGTGCTATTCCCGCATGAAAGAGGCCTTTCCCAACCTGATTTTTGAGAACTCCGCCAGCGGCGGTAAACGCACCGACCTTGCCATGATGAAGTTTGCCGGCCGTATGCACCGCAGCGACAATCAGGATCCCACCGATGCCACGACCCTGTATGACGGCATGTCTTATTTCATACCGCCCAAGTTCCAGGGGGGCGCCTGCTATGTGTCCAATGCGTTCTCCGGCTGGTTCAACTCCCGCCGCACCGCTCTGCGCTATCAGGGGCATATGGGCATGCTCAGCTCCCTGTCCGTATCTATGGGTCTGGACGAGATCACGCCCGACCAGCGCCAGCAGATCAAGGACATCATTGCCCTTGCCAAGCGTGTGCGTCCCGTGGTACAGCTGGGCGACATGTACCGCATCGTATCCGCAGTCAATAACAATTACGGTGTGTACCAGTACGTCAGTGAGGATGCTTCTCAGTCCGTCCTGTTTGTCATGGGCCGGAATATGCACTTTGCCGAGATGCCCGACCGGGCCTGCCTGAAAGGGCTGAAGCCCGAGGCAAGCTATCGGGTCATCGGACACGGTGAGTATTACGAAAAGCCCTATTGCCGCTATGAGCCCACCCAGCCCTACTACTACGAGGAGACACCCAAGCCCACTAAGGACTACGGTGTATATACCGGCAGCGGCCTGATGCATGTTGGCCTGCCCATCGTGGTCCGGGGTGACTGCCAAAGTGAAGTCATTATCATCCAAGAGTGCTGAAAACAGCAAAACAGAGGCCTCCGGCATAGCCGGAGGCCGCTGCTGCGTTTAATTATGGTCGGTGCCCTTGATCAGGGTACGGTATCGGGTAGGGGACAGGCGGCTGTGCTTGCGGAAGAAGTTGCTGAAATAGTACTCATTTGCAAAGCCGCAATACTGCGCCACCGTATGGATGGGCAGGTCAGACTCGGACAGGAGAGACTGGGCCTTTTTCAGCCGCAGACCGATCACGTAATCTTGAGGAGTGCTGCCGGTGGCGGCCTTAAATCGACGGGAAAACTGGACATAGGATAGATAGTGCTCTGCGGCAAGCTCTGCCAAATTCAGCTTACGGTGCAGATTGGCGTTGATGTGGGCGATGGCGGCGGCAATGACCTCGTCTGTGTCTCCGATGCGGTCGGACTGGACGCGGTTTTCCAATCGATACTGGTTGACCAGATCGGCAAACAGAGCACGCTTGCAGGCAAAGTCATCCGGCTGGATGATGCTGTCACTCAGGTGCAGCAGTTGGATGGTGGAGCGGATGCGCTCTTGATCCCGAAAGGTCACCAGTCCGCTGCCAAACAGACTGTTTTCTGCCCGGTAGCGGAACATATATAGCTCCACCGGCTGGATCACGTGCCGTTGATAGCGCACCCCGTGGCGGAAGTTGACCGCATGTAGCGCTTCGGCCTGCACCTGTCCGCTGCCGCAGTCAAAGACAAAGCTGCCCCGTACTACCAGCGCCAAAATGTCGTCCGTGCCCACAAAAGACTCGTTATGAAAGGCGTCACGCACGACCTGCTTGCACACCAGCAGACTGCGCTCCATAGGATCACCCCTTTGGATAAGGATAGCTTACAAGATTAAGATAGCATCCCTTGTGCCTTTGAGCAAGTCAAAAAGCGGAAATAATCATTCCAATTTTCGGTTTTTTATGCTATACTGAGTGTGGTGATGAAAGATGCAGCTGCAACAGCTAAATGAGATCTTCGCAACCGACTTTAATCTGGACGGAATCACATCGGTCAAGTTGGAATGGTCGGCGGAAAAACGATACAACCGATTGGAAGTGCCCCGCCGCATTCATGGATTCTTTTTGCCCATGGACTGCCCTGCGGAATTCAGTTTTCCAGACGGCAGCAGCATTCAGGCCGGCGTCGGGGATGTGGTGCTCTTGGCCAAGGGGGCGTACTATGCCCTGCGGTTGTTGGCTCCGGAGGGGAAAATGGGTCACTCCATCAGCGTAAATTTCCGCATCAGCAACACCGACGGACAGGAACTGTCCCTTGGTGAGCAGGTTATCCGACTGTGTCGGGACGATGGCGCATTGCTACCTCTTTTCAGTGCCGTGGCCCGGCTTTATCAAAAGGGATCGGCGGCGGGGCTCAAGGCCAAGGTTTTTGAGCTTGCCGACGCCATATTTCCTCTGATGGACGCAGATGAATGCTGCATTGCCTACATCAACCGCCATTACACAAATCGATTCAGTGTGCCGGAGCTGGCCCAGCGCTGTGCCATGAGTGAGACGGTCTACCGCAAGCGCTTTCGCCAGCTGACCGGCCTGTCGCCGGTACAGTATATCAACCGCCTGAAGATCGAAAAGGCCTGCCAGATGCTGCGCAGTGATGATATTGGTCCAAATGCCATCAGCGACTTTCTGAATTTTTACAGCCTGCCGTACTTCTACAAGGTGTTTCGGGACTATATGGGCATGACCCCCAATCAGTACCGGGAGCAGGACGAGACCGTGCAGCCCCGAACAAAGGAGAAACAATATGATCCGAGTGCGTGACATTCCTCTGCCCATAGGCGGAGATCTGGAACAACTGAAAAAGCGTGTGGCCCGGGTGCTCAACCTCCGTCCCGGTCAGATCCGGCAGATGTCCGTGGCCCGTCAGTCCATCGATGCCCGGAAGAAGAACGACGTGCACTATGTGTACACCGTGGATGTAACGGTGGATCAGGAGGCGGCGGTGGTCCGGGCGGTGGGCGGCAGCAAGGTTACCCTGCATGATCCGGAGGAGTACCGCTTTCCTGCCGTGACGGCTAAGCTGGCCTGTCCGCCGGTGGTGGTGGGCATGGGCCCTGCGGGCCTGTTTGCCGCTCTGTTTCTGGCACGGGCAGGGCTTGCACCCATCGTGTTGGAGCGGGGCAGGAGGGTGGAGGAGCGCACCCGGGATGTAGAGGGCTTCTGGGCCGGAGGGCCCATTGACCCGGTGTCCAACGTGCAGTTTGGCGAGGGGGGTGCCGGCACCTTCTCTGACGGCAAGCTGACCACCGGCACCCATGACGGACGCATCGGTGCGGTGCTGGACACGCTGGTGGCCCACGGCGCACCGGAGGATGTGGTCTGGTCCCACAAGCCCCACATCGGCACCGATGTGCTGCGCAGGGTGGTCAAAAGCATCCGGCAGGAACTTGAGGACCTTGGCTGCGACATCCGCTTTGAAACAAAGCTCTGCGACATCCGTGTGGGTGCGGACGGGGTGGAGTCTCTTGCAGTAGAGGACAGCAAAGGCAGATATGATATACCTTGTAAAGTTCTTGTACTTGCCCCGGGGCACTCGGCCAGAGATACCTTCCGCATGCTGGAAAAGACCGGCGTGCCCATGGAACAAAAGCCCTTTGCCATTGGCGTGCGCATCGAGCACGCACAGGCGGCCGTCAGTGCCTGCCAGTACGGGCCGGCATGGGAGCAGCTGCCTCCGTCGGACTACAAGCTTGCCTGTCATCTGCCCAACGGACGCTCCGCCTTTTCTTTCTGCGTCTGTCCCGGCGGTCAGGTGGTGGCGGCAGCCTCCGAGCCGGGTCAGGTGGTCACCAACGGCATGAGCCTGCGTGCCCGGGACGCAGCCAACATCAACGGCGGCTTTCTGGTGGGAGTCGGTCCCGATGACTTTGAAGGTACTGACCCTCTGGCCGGTGTGCGCTTTCAGGAAAAATGGGAGCAGGCGGCATTCTGCCTTGGGGGAGAGAATTATTATGCTCCTGCCCAGCTTGTGGGAGACTTCCTTGCCAAACGTGCATCTTCGGGGCAGGGGAGCATCACGCCCACCTACCGGCCGGGCGTTGCATGGACAGATCTGGACGGCTGTCTGCCCGGTTATGTGACCGAAACCCTGCGGGATGCCATCCCTCTGCTGGACCGAAAGCTCCACGGCTTTGCCCATCCCGACGCCGTGCTGACCGGTGTGGAGACCCGCTCGTCCTCGCCGGTGCGTATCCTCCGGGACGAGCACTGCCAATCTGCATTAAGCGGCCTCTACCCCTGCGGAGAGGGGGCCGGCTATGCCGGCGGTATCGTGTCCGCCGCTGTGGACGGCATCCGGGTTGCGGAGGCGGTAGCTACTGCCCGGTGAGACTGCAAACCTCAGGTTGCGCAAAAAAGGCCAAAAGCAATTTCAGGTTGGTGGACGGTGTGCCCTGCCTGTGTTACCCTTATGCTGAGCCCCGAAAGAAGTATTGACAGCTGCACGAGGCTATGTTAAAATATTAACAAGGAATGGGGCGGAACATATGCATAAGGAGGTATCACCATGAGACTTCAGTCGGATGAATTTGCTCCCGCAAAAGTCGGCTTGACCGGCGACCCAATGATTTTACACCATATGACGCAGGCCAGCAAGGACAGCCCCATCAAAAAAAGGGGGACCAGGGTACTGATCGGTTTGCTGCTTGTGCTGGCGCTGTTGGGCGGATTGATGGCGCTGTACGGAGCCTTTTTCCCACGTCAGGTCGACTTTGACCGGGTGGAAAAAAGCTTTGCCGAGGATATGGTCAATAGACAGCTTCCGAAACGGATGCATATTTCCCAAATGGCGGCGTGTTATCTGGATGAAACCTATTACTATGCCGTGGACTTCCGCGTGGGAGAAGAGCCGGATATGGAACAGCATGTTTACTATGGCTTTTCCGGCGTGGAGGGCTGGTTTGACCTGACAATCGCACCGCAGGGGCTGCGTTCCGAATATGACCGCGCCCGTATAGAGGGGGAGCAGAAGGTCTATACGCAGACCGAGATCGACGATTTGCTTGCTCCGATCTATGAGCACCACGAGAAAAAGGGTCATCTTGAATAAGATTTGCGTTATACCGTAAGAAAGGGAGCAGACCTGTCGGTCTGCTCCCTTTTTGCGTATTGGTCCGTTAGTCATCGTGTCTGCGTACCAGCAGGACGAGGCGCAGCAGCTGCAGGATGGAGGAGGCGGCAGCGGCCACATAGGTCATGGCGGCGGCGGAGAGCACCTTGCCCGCACCGGTCAGCTCAGAGCCGTGGAGAATGTTGGCATCCCGGAGGATGGTCATAGCCCGGCGGGAGGCATTGAACTCCACAGGCAGGGTGATCAGCTGAAAGAGCACCACAAAGGAGAACAGGAACACGCCCACCTGAGCAAGCCCCGTGCTGCCCAGTACGATGCCGAGAATGATCACAGGCCAAGCCAGCTTGGAGCCGATGTTGGCAACCGGGACGGATACCGAACGTAATTTCAACGGAGCGTAGCCCCTGTGGTGCTGGATGGCGTGGCCGCACTCATGGGCGGCAACACCCAGCGCCGCTACAGAGGTCTGACCGTAGACGCTGTCAGACAGGCGCAGGACTTTTTCTTTGGGGGAGTAGTGGTCGGAGAGATTGCCCCGGACACGCTCGATGCGTACGTCGGTGATGCCGGACAGACGCAGGATGGTGGCCGCCACATCCTCGGCGGTCAGCCGCCGGGCGTTGAGCGTGCGGCTGTATTTGTTAAAGGTGCGATTAACGTTCCACGAGGCGATCATGCAGATGACCGCACCGATGAGGACCAGATAGTAGGTGGGATCCCAATAGAACATAGAACTTCCTCCGGAATGATTGGATGGGGATAGTATACCACGCAGCACGCAGAAAAACAAGGAGGCCACCCAAAGGCGGCCTCCTGTAATAATTCATTTTTTAGGGTACGGTGTTTTGAGCGCAGTACGGCCCAAAAGATAGTCTACGCTGACATTGTAGAAGTCTGCCAGTTTGTGCAGGGCAGAAATCGGAATATTGAGATTTCCCAGTTCGTAATCGGAATAAGTGGTCTGGTGGACATCCAAAAGAGCGGCAAGTTCTTTTTGAGACAAATCACGATCTTCACGGAGGTCACGGATACGAAGCTGATACATAATCATCACCCGG
>JAZOBP010000041.1:0-3837 GCA_045596065.1 Lawsonibacter sp.
TTGGAGTGGCGGCCCATAGCCTCCAGCACCAGCTTGCGCTCCACCCGGTCACCCAGACTGTCCAGAGCCTCAAGTTCGAGAATGAGCACACGCTCCATAGAGGGCTGCGTCACCGCCAGAATACGGGCGCCCGACAGGTGCTTGCGCAGGAGCATACAGAACATGGGTGGCTTGTCCGGATTTTCCCGGGTAATATCGGTCAGCTGGGCTCTGGGGTGGCTGGGGTTTGCCGACAGCAGCAGCTTATGGCTGCCCTCCGTCCCACGCACAGCAAGCACCACCTCGTCACGACCGGGCTGGTGGATCTTGTCGATCTTGCCCCCGCAAAGGGCTGTACGGATCTCATGGGCAACAGCGCCCAGACAAATGGCGTCAAGAGGCATTTTACTCCTCCCCTTCCATCATGGCCCCAAACAGGCCATTAAGCCTGTCCCGTCTGCCCTGCAGCCAAAGCCAGCCGAACAGAGCCTCCAGCGCCGTAGCGGTCTGATACTGGCTGCGGGTAGCAGATTTGGCAATGCTGTGTGGGGCTGCGTTGCGGCCCCGGCGAAAGACGTCGGCCTCTTCTTCGGTCAGCAGAGGCTGGATGCGCTCGGCCATGCGGGCCTGCGCCGGTGCGGTGACGTAGCCCACCGTCTGCTTGTGCAGATCCTTGATGCGGGCCGTCCCGTGCGTGCACACCCACGAGCGTACCATCACCTCAAACACCGCATCCCCCAGATGGGCAAGGCCGAGGGAGCTGACATTCATAAGCTCATCCCGGGAGAGATTCAATTCAAAATAATCGTTCATAGTTTGCCTCCCACAAAGAGGATTTAAAGGGTCTCTAACTTCAAATGACGATAAGCAGGATGCAGCTGCTGCACGCCGTCCACGGACCAGCCCACACAGCGGCCGGCAGGGGTAAAGAACAGCCCGGCTCGCTCCGGGTAGTAGAGCAGCGCCTGCTCCAGTCGGACGGTGTCGCCAAGCCCAAAGCTCTCCCCTGCCCGCCGCAGAGCAAAATGCAGCAGGCAATCGATCTCGTGCCGCCAGCTAAAGCTTGCCGGACGACTTACCAGATACTCTGCCGGCTGATAGTACATCTCACAAAATGCATCAAAGTCCCAGGACGGGTCTGCAATGGGCATAAACAAGGGGCCTTCCACCGTCCCCTTCATAGCCGTCTGAAAACCATAGGGAAAGTACAGCCTTGCTGCCCGCTCCTTGGCAGAGCAAAACAGCGCCAGGGGCTTGTCCTTACGGGAGGAAATATCCTCGTACCAAAGTTCCAGTACCTTTTTGCCAATGCCGCGGCCGCGGGCCTGCTCCAGGGTGAGGAAGTTGCCAAAGTTGCCCACCGTCTCGCTCCGGCCTTTGGCCCAACCATTCCAGAGGCGTGACAGGCAAAGTCCGTCCTCATGGGCTGTATAGTAGGTATCCTCGCACAAATCGGCCAAAGCTCCGGAAACACGCAGACGAATGGTGTCGGAATGGATCTCTCCCGGCTTGTAATCACGGGTAATATCCTCCAGCGCCCTATAGCCCGGCGTCTTGTTCTGTCCGGGCACAAGCTTTTCAAAAATCACAGGCAGCCCCCCTACACATGCTGCCGGCATTATACCACAACATCTGCCCGGTTACAACAAATCCCGCCCACTTATCCGGCCGTCTGCGGCCTGCCATGACGGTCAAAAGTATAGACCACATGGGCCGCTCCCTCGATCTGCTCCACCCGTCCAAGACAGAACAGGCCGGGCAACGGAAAGGGCCGCCCGGTATCAAAGGGCAGGGCAATATGCAGCGTCTCACCCTCCCGGCACATAAGCACCTGATGGCCCTCCAGCCGACAGGCAATGGGGTCATTCAGTTTTGGGCAGCTTTGCCGCCGCCAGCCGCTTCCAAAGGAAAAGGCAAGAATACACTCCCCGCCGGCAAGGGGCCAGCACCCGTCCCGCATCAGGCTCTCACGGGTCACCCTCCGACACAGACGCAGCCCGCCGGCCTCCGGGGAAAGCGTGCCCAAAAGCCGCCGGCCGCCGCCGGTGCCCTTCAGCCACACCTTATAAAGACCGCAGCCGTCGTCCTCCCGGCGCACCTCCAACCGCACAAGGCCCCCATCCTCATCCGCACTCAGCCATCCGCCGCCCTCCAGATCAAAGCGTTTTGCCATATACGCCGCCCCCTTTCCTCCAGTTTATGCACCAATCAAACAATTACCACAAAAGATGAAAATCACCATTGACAAGGTCGCTTTAATGCGTTAAAATACATGCAATATTCAAAGGCATTGACGGGAAAAAAGACAGGGTCGCCTGGCCTCAGAGAGCCGATGGTTGGTGCAAATCGGCGCACAGCCCCCTGTGTATAACTGGTCCCCGAGCCGTCCGTCCGAACCTGCTGCAGTAGGGCGGAACGTCTGGCCCCGTTACCGGCCGCAGCCTTATTGGAGGCTTGTGAGGACTGCTGCGGCAACGTGCAGTCGAAGATGGGTGGTACCGCGTGTATGACACGCCCCTGACCTTAATTACGAGGTCAAGGGCGTTTTTGTTTGCCCATTGACCAAAGGAGGAGCAACTCTATGAAACCCGGATATGAAAAGTACATCCCCTTTACACCGCAGAAGATCGTTGGCCGCACGTGGCCTGACAAGGTTATCGCCAAGGCGCCTGTCTGGTGCTCGGTGGACCTGCGTGACGGCAACCAGGCTCTGGTGGATCCCATGAACCTGCAGGAGAAGCTGGAATACTTCCATACGCTGGTAGACATCGGCATTAAGGAGATCGAGATCGGTTTTCCCTCTGCCAGCGAGACAGAATACGAGATCTGCCGTGAGCTCATCGAGGGCGGTCACATTCCCGACGATGTGACCATTCAGGTACTGGTGCAGGCCCGTGAGCATCTGATCAAAAAGACCTTTGAGGCCATCCGCGGCGCAAAGAATGTCATTCTCCACTTCTACAACTCCACCTCCACCCTCCAGCGCAAGGTGGTTTTCCACATGGAGATGGAGGGCATCACCAAGATCGCCACCGACGCCGCCGACCTCATCTACGAGATGTCCCGTCCCCTCATCGCCGAGGGCATGAACCTGCGTTTTGAGTACTCCCCCGAGTCCTTTATGGGCACGGAGATGGACTACGCCGTGGAGGTGTGTCAGGCGGTCATTGAGCATCTGCACGCCACCCCGGACAACAAGGTCATCCTCAACCTGCCCACCACGGTGGAAAACTGTATGCCCAACCAGTTTGCGGTCATGCTGGAGTACTTCTGCAAAAAGCTGCCCGACCGCAAGAGCGCCATCATCTCCCTCCACCCCCACAACGACCGCGGCTGCGGCGTAGCCACTGCCGAGATGGGTCTGCTGGCCGGTGCTGAGCGTGTGGAGGCCACTCTGTTTGGCAACGGTGAGCGCACGGGCAACGTGGACATCGTCACCCTTGCCATGAATATGTTCACGCAGGGCGTTGATCCGGAGCTGGACTTTTCCAACATCAACAAGATCAAGGAGATGTTTGAGCGCTGCACCAAGATGCCCGTGGGCGACCGTCAGCCCTACGCCGGCAAGCTGGTGTTCACCGCCTTCTCCGGCAGCCATCAGGACGCCATCAACAAGGGCACGCAGTACATGAAGGAGTCGGGCACCGAGTATTGGGAGATCCCCTACCTGCCCATTGACCCGGCCGACGTGGGCCGGTAATACGAGCCCGTCATCCGCATCAACTCCCAGTCCGGCAAGGGCGGCGCCGCCTATATCATGGAGCACAACTTCGGCTTCGATCTGCCCAAGAGCATGCACCCGGAATTCGGTGCTATCGTCCAGAAGGAGACCGATCTGGTGGGCAAGGAGATCGCCCC